>JAISDY010000117.1 GCA_031264425.1 Endomicrobium sp.
AATGTCTTTCTCAAAAGAGGATAATGAGTACAGCCTAAAACTAACGTGTCAATCTTTTTAGCAAGCAAAGGTTTTATATATTTTTTAACTGTTTTATCGGTTATTTCCCCGTCAACCCAACCTTCTTCCACAAGAGGAACAAGCAACGGACACGCCTGTTGATATATTTTAGCTTTTGCAAGTTTATTTATCGCTTTAGGATAAGATTTACTTCCTATCGTTCCCTCAGTGCCTATAATGCCTATTCTGAAATTTTCTGACGCATCTATAGCCGCCTTAGCTCCCGGAGCTATCACGCCTATAATATGAACTTTTAAAGTTTTCTCTAAAACGGGCAGAGCTAAAGCAGACGCAGTATTGCACGCCACAACTATAAGTTTTACTCTGTTCTTTATCAGAAACGACGTTATCTCTTTGGAAAACTTGAGTATAGCGTTTTGTGATTTAGTGCCGTAAGGAACATGAGCCGTATCTCCGAAATAAATAAGATTCTCCGAAGGAAGAACTTTATTTATCGCAGACATTACCGTAAGCCCGCCAAAACCCGAATCAAAAATTCCTATAGGATTATTGTTACTTAGAATTTTTATCTCTTTCTTTTTTTGCATAGTATCTTATAACACCCTCATATATAGAATCCGCTACAGACACGCGAAAATTTTTAGTGCAAAGTTTAGCTTCTTCACTATAGTTGCTTAAAAAAGCGCTTTCAACAAGAACCGACGGCATCTGTGTGCCTCTTAGTACGTAAAAACTTGCTTGCTTAACGCCTCTGCCAGGTATTTTTAGCCTTCCGCCTGCCTGAGAAGATATGAACGCACTTAATTCTGAAGACTCGTTCATAAATGTGGTCATTGTCATAGACCATAGTATCTCTTGAAGACGCGCACGCTTTTTACTTGGCTTCCCTTCTAATTCTAAAACTGAATTTTCAAGAACTGCAGTCGCGGCAGCTTCAGAGTCAGTTGCTTTTTCAGATAAGTAATAAATCTCAAAACCGCTGACGTTTCTGTCAAGATTTGCATTGCAGTGTACAGATATAAACAAATCTGCATTATTCTCATTGGCAATATTTGCCCTTTCGGCAAGAGGAATAAACGTATCGTCTTTTCTTGTTAAAATAACTTCAAAATCGTCGTCTTTGTCAAAAATTGATTTTAGCTCGTAAGCTATATCCAGATTTAAGTCTTTCTCTTTAGTTCCATTTGCTCCCTCGGTTCCGGAATCTTTTCCACCATGTCCCGCATCAACAACTATAATTTTTTTCCGCTCAAACTTTTTCTTTTTAGTTTCTTTTTTAGGAATGAGTCCAGAAGTAGTGTCTGTATCATCAGCTATTATAAAACTGTCGTCAATTATATTTCCGCTTTCAAATGTTGTAACGGGTGCACCTTTCAAATCTTTATTTTCCTCATCATTTTCGCTTAGATGATCAAATTCGCTTATCTGAGAATGCCCGAACTTTTCTGGAGAAGTTAAATCTAAAGCATTTAAATTTTCGCCTGCCGACGTATGCGCTTCTTTAACCTCAGAAATGCCGCCATCTTTAGGAGTAATCACCGGAATCTTTCTTGAATGCTCAATTTCCACAAGTATTTCGGCAGGATTTGAAGAACTTGTGGTCTTTATATTTTTTGGAACTTGATCAAGATTTATTGTAACAACCGCCGAAAAGCCTACCGTCGCATATTGAATATTCTTAATAACGCCATTATTTACATTTATAGAGCCGTTTTGAACTTTCCCTCTCAAGATTGTCAAAATTATCGCATCCGCATTCTTTGAAATCCTATATTGAAGAGCTTCGTCAAGTTGCACGCGCACCTTAGTGCTTTCAGATTTTGTAAAGTATCTTACTGCAGAAATGTTTGCGTGGTGAGTTACTGTCAAAACTAAAGACGAGGGATTCCATGATGTTTCAGCGTCGGCAATTTCAGAAAATTCTTTTGAAGTAACAAATTCAGGCGAAACATATATGTCGTTCTTTATCAACCTTGACGGTAAAGACATTTTTTTAAACTTTCTGCCAAATACTATTCCAGAACTGTTGGCTTTTATATCTATTTTTCTGTTGTTTAAACGCATTGTTACTTTTGAACTTACCGATTTCCAATCAAGCACGGCATTATATAACTCGGCAAGTTCTTTAACAGAAAAATAATAGGTGTCGTCCGAAATTTTATAAACGCTTATTCCGCTAAAAAGGCTGCCGTCAACAACGACATTTACATTCTGTGACAAAAGGGACTTATCGGCAAAAGCATAAGAAAACATGAAAAAGAACAAAATGACTGCCGAAAAAAATAAAGATATAATTTTTTTCATATAGAAAGCGATTTTATAGCCTCTCTGGGATCTTCAGCGGAAAATATATAGCTGCCGCTTACTAGCACATCCGCACCGGCTTCAATACAAATTTTACTTGTTTGGGCATTTATCCCTCCGTCAATTTCTATAAGGCAATTATATTTTTTCGCATCAATAACTTTTCTTAGACGCTTAATTTTTGGAACCATATCTTCCATAAAAGACTGCCCGCCAAACCCAGGCTCAACGGTCATAACCAAAACCAAATCAATGTGCGGCAACAAGTTTTCTATTTCTTCAACAGAAGTTTTTGGCTTTATTGATACGCCGACTTTTACACCCGAATCTTTTATTTCTCTTGCAAGTTTCTTTTTATCAGCCAAAATTTCCTGATGAAACACAATTAAGTCGGCTCCGGCTGTTTTGAAATCTATCCAATATTTTTCCGGATTTGTAATCATAAGATGAACGTCAAAAAACAATTTTGTAATTCCTCTTAATGATTTTACCACCCCAGAACCTATTGTTATATTTGGAACAAAATGCCCGTCCATAACGTCTATATGAACCCAATCAGCGCCAAATTGTTCCAACATTTTGACATCGCGTTCTAAATTTGAAAAATCTGCAGACAAAATAGACGGAGCTATAATAATTTTCTTCATTTCTATTTTCCACTTAAGATCTTTCTACAACCGTTACATTTACATTCTTCAAATCTGTTATGTCTTTTTCAGGTTCAGGATATTGTCTTATAATAATGCCGGAATCAAGCTCAGAGGACTCTTCCTTTGTTATATTTAAAGTCATGCCCGTTTGCGACGACCATTCAGCAGCCTCTTGAAGATTCTTATTAATAAAATCAGGCATAAGAACCATTCCTTCCGGCGGTTCTCCATCGGAAACAATAAGATTCACAACGGAATCTTTGTCAACTTTAGTCCCCGCCGCAATATCTTGAGCGACAATAATATCTTTATCGGCAACTACAGAATATCTCTTTGTAACCTCGCCCATAACCAATGTCGCCGTTCTTAAAGAAATATCGGCAGAACGGATGCTTTGCCCGACTAGGTTCGGGACATAAATAATCTCTCCGCCACGGCTTATTGTAACCTTTATTACTTTGCCTTCTCTAACATACATTCCCGCTGGAGGATTCTGTCTTAAAATCGTTCCCGCAGGAACATTTTGATTTGTTTCTTCACCATCTATCTTTAAGCCAAAACCATATTTGGAAAGCTCTTCAACGGCATTGTAAAGGTTTTTTCCAACAATGTCCGGCGTAGATATTTCTTTTTTACTGTGAACTAAAGAAATCATTATCATGTTAAAAGCAAAATAAAACGCAAAACCAATCACGGCTAAAACTATGAAAACTTTTAAAAACTTCTTTGCCAAGAGATTTACCCCTAGTTTAAATTCCAAAAAGTTTATTTACTTTTTCGCCCAAGACATACGCGAACGAAGTCTTGCGCCTACTTTCTCTATAAGCCTTTCGCTTACTTCCTTCCTTTCTTTATTAAAAAATGGTCTGCCGTCTTTATTTTCTTTAAGCCAATCATTTGCAAACTTTCCAGATTGAATGTCTGACAACACTTTCTTCATTTCAGCTTTGGTTTCATCGGTTATAACTCTCTTTCCGGTTACATATTCGCCATATTCAGCCGTATCGGAAATTGAATAGTTCATCTTGCTAAAACCACCTTCAAAAATCAAATCAACTATAAGTTTCATTTCGTGGCAACATTCAAAATATGCAATTTCAGGCTGATACCCCGCTGCCACAAGTGTTTCAAATCCTGAATTTATCAACTCAACTACACCGCCGCAAAGAACTGCCTGCTCACCGAACAAATCCGTCTCAGTCTCTTCTTTAAAAGTCGTTTCAAGAACTCCGCCTCTTGTTCCGCCTATGCCTTTAGCGTAAGCAAGAGCCAATTCTTTTGCTTTTCCGCTTGCATTTTGCTCAACAGCTATCAAGCAAGGAACACCTTTGCCCTCTTCGTATTGTCTTCTTACAAGATGACCGGGACCCTTAGGAGCTATCATTATTACGTCCAGATCAGGAGTAGGAACTATCTGTTGATAACGTATGTTAAATCCATGTGAAAAACTCAGAACTGCTCCTTTCTTAATATTGGGCTTTATATCCTCTTCCCAAGCTTTTTTCTGAACTTCGTCAGGCAAAAGAATGTGGATACAATCAGCCTGTTTAACGGCTTCTGCTATGCTTAAAGGTTTCCAGCCGTCTTCCACAGCTTTTTTATAATTAGCTCCGCCTTCTCTTTGAGCAACAACAACGTTTATTCCAGAGCCTCTAAGGTTGAGTGCATGCGCGTGTCCTTGGCTCCCATATCCTAAAATAGCGATTGTTTTTCCTTTTAACAAACTTAAATCCGCGTCATTGTCATAATACATTTTTGCTTCTTTCATCTCTTTCTCCTTAACTTTAACTTTGCTTCTTATTTAACCTTGCCAGAATTGCCACGATATAAAACTGAAACTCCAGTTTTGCAAGTTTCCTTTACACCGTAAGGCAAAATAGCTTTCATAAAAGCACTTAGTTTACTTTCATCACCGCTTACTTCAACTATTATTGAATCTTGCGATATGTCTGTTATTTTAGCTCTGAAAACACCGGCAAGCCTGATAATTTCGTCACGCGAAGTCTTATTTACGGCATTTATTTTTATAAGAGCAAGCTCTCTTTCTATGTACCCGACACCATTGAAGTCGTTGACTTTTATAACATCAACAAGTTTATTTAATTGTTTTGTCACCTGCTCCAGAATTGATTCATTGCCTTTTACGACAATGGTCATTCTTGAAATTGCGTCATCTTCCGTCTCGCTTACAGAAAGCGAAGCTATGTTAAAACCGCGCGCAGCAAAAAGAGCTGATATTCTTGCCAAAACGCCAGATTTGTTCTCTACTAAAACCGAAACCGTGTGGCGCATTACACCTCCATTATACAAAATCTTTTCTTTGAGATATATATTACCCGTTCATTCTAGTTATCATTTCATCAAGAGAAGCTCCCGAGGGAACCATCGGGAAAATATTTTCTTCTATCTCAACCCACATGTCAATAACCACAGAACCTTTTGTCTCAAGCATTTTCTTTAAAGCTGGCTCAACGTCTTTTTTCTTAGTAACTCTTATACCCAAAACGCCATAACTTTCAGCCCATTTCACAAAATCCGGGACATATACAGGACAAGAATCTCTGTTTGGAGTATTGCACCACTTAGGGCATTCCTTCCGTTTGGCAAGACAACTGTAAGAATACCTCTTACCGTAAAACATCTCTTGCCACTGTCGGACATTGCCTAAATACTGATTGTTCAATATGACTACTTTTACACCAACTTCATTTAGAACCGCAACAGCCATTTCCTGCATGTTCATCTGAAAAGAGCCGTCGCCGGCAACCGCTATGACGTCTTTGTTCGGGTTTCCAAACTTTGCTCCGATAGCCGCAGGATACCCAAATCCCATAGTTCCGAGTCCGCCTGAACTTAAAAACAAACGCGAACGCTTGGCTTTATAATATTGTGCAGACCACATTTGATGCTGACCTACTTCTGTAGTTATAATAGCCTCACCTTTGGTAAGCTCTGAAATTTTTTCTATAACATATTGAGGGTGAAGTTTATCATCATTTCTCTCGTAAGACAAAGGATGTTTTTCTTTCCATGAATCCACTGTTTCAATCCAATCTTTTCTATCTTTTTTATCAACTAAGCCTATCATCTCTTTTAAAACTGTTTTCGCATCACCCACAACAGGAATATCAACATCAACAATTTTTGATATTGCGGTGGGGTCTATATCAACGTGAATTATTTTTGCATTTATTGCAAAATCACAAACTTTGCCGGTGCATCTGTCATCAAATCTTGCGCCTACAGCTATAATAACGTCTGCAGATTGCATAGCCTTATTGGCACAATAAGTTCCATGCATGCCAAGCATGCCCAAACTAAGGTTTGTATCGCAAGGATATGCCCCTATCGCAAGCAAAGTGTTGGTTACGGGAATATCCGCTTTTTTTGACAACTCTAAAATTTCGTCTTCAGCATTGGAAACAACCACTCCCGTGCCAATGTAAAAAACCGGATGCTTACTCTTATTTATAACTTCTGCTGCTTTTTTTATCTGCCCAATATGCCCGTTGTAATTAGGCTTATAAGAACGTATTTCCACTTTATTAGGATAAACAAATTCGCAAACTCCTCGCTGAACGTCAATAGGAATATCAACCAAAACAGGTCCCGGTCTTCCCGTAGTTGCAATATAAAACGCTTCTTTTATAGTTCTTGCCAAATCTTTTACATCTTTAACTAAAAAGTTATGTTTTGTTACCGGTCTTGTTATGCCTATAGTGTCGGCTTCTTGAAAAGCGTCCTGCCCTATAACGCTTGTTGCCACTTGTCCTGAAATGGCAACCATCGGAACAGAATCCATATATGCGCTGGCAAGTCCGGTAACGATATTTGTGGCGCCGGGTCCTGAAGTAACTATGCACACACCGGGCTTTCCCGTGGAACGAGCATAGCCGTCCGCCATATGAGAGGCAGCCTGCTCGTGCCTTGTCAAAATAAAATTAAGTTTAGAACCGTGCATTGCGTCAAATATTGGCAGAGCTTGCCCGCCGGGAAGTCCAAAAGCAATTTCAACGTTTTCTTTTAACAAACTCTCAATTAAAATCTGTGCTCCGGTCTTTTTTTCCATACTTATTTCCTTATTATATTAAGCATATCGGTTAAAACTTCGTCTTTATTCAATTTAGACGTGTCAATTTTAACGGTGCTGAGTTTACAGCAACACTTATTTCTATCCAACGCTCTATTTACAAGCTGTTCTAAATCGTTGGAGCTTATGTCAGAGTTTGCAGATTTAATTCTCCTTCTTATTATATGTTCGTCACACGTTAAAGAAATATCGTAAAATTTAAAATTTTTGAACTTCAGGTTTTTTAATATAAAATCATGCGTTTCTTGAAGATGCAAAACCCAACTGAAAACAACATGGTCAAAACTATCATTCTTTAAAAAATTATTAAGAGTATAGACGATATTATCAACAACCATATCTTTATTCTCTTGGCTAAAATTCCAATGTTTACCTTGATACCAACACCAATCTCCGTCAAGCATAACAGACTTTTCAAGTTCATCAATAAGCATTTTAGCTACAGTAGTCTTACCAACCCCGGGAGCGCCTCCAATAAAAATAAGTTTTTTCATCATTTTAAAATTGCTCCTGTATCTGCCGACTGCACTAATTTTGCATATCTAGCCATATAACCTGTTTTTATCTTTGGTTCAGGTTTAACTACTTTTGCGAGCCTTGCCTTTATTTCATCATCACTTAATTCAACATTTAACGTTCTTTCCGGTATATTTATTTTTATAATATCGCCCTCATTAATAGCGGCTATTGCTCCACCTGAGGCGGCTTCGGGAGAAATATGCCCTATACATGGACCTCTGGTTCCTCCGGAAAAACGTCCGTCAGTAAGAAGGGCTACGGAATCAGTCAAACCCATTCCCTGCAAAGCGCTTGTGGGGCTTAGCATCTCTCTCATACCCGGTCCCCCCGCAGGACCCTCGTATCTTATAATAACAACATCGCCGGAAACAATCTTTCTATCAAGTATTGCTTTCATTGCGTCATCTTCGCAATTAAATACTCTTGCCTTGCCAGTAAATACTTTCATCTTTTCGCTTACAGCAGCTTGTTTTACAACAGAACCGTTTGGAGCAATATTTCCTCTTAATACGGCAATACCGCCTTCCGGCTTGTAAGGATTCTTTGATCTTATAACGTTATCATCTAAAATCTTTGATGTCTTTGCTATTTCCTTTATGTCCACACCTGTAACTGTCTTTGAAGCTGCCAATTTATCAGTAAGAGCAGACAATACCGCTGGCACGCCGCCAGAATTGTCTAAATCTTCCATGTATTGGTCTCCGGCAGGTTCTAAACAACATATTTGTGGAGTTTTTTTAGAAATTTCATCAAACAATTCTAAAGGAAGTTTTATACCGGCTTCGTTAGCTATAGCTGGAAGATGCAAAACTGTATTTGTGGAACCTCCTAAAGCCATATCTATAGTAATCGCATTTTTAAAAGCATCCAACGTCAAAATATCTCTGGGTTTAATATTTTCTTTTACAAGCTCAACTATTCTTATGCCTGATTCATAGGCAATTCTTTTTTTCTTTGCACTTACAGCCAAAGCCGTCGCACATCCCTGTAAAGACATTCCCATAGCCTCTGTTAAACACGCCATAGTATTTGCCGTGTACATTCCTTGGCAAGCTCCAGCTCCAGGGCATGCAGCCATTTCCAACTCTCCAAGCTGCTGTTCAGTAATTTTGCCAGATTGAAATTGACCTACGGCTTCAAAAGTATCCCTTACCATTGAGCGCCTTTTTTTGTCGTACATACCGGTCATCATAGCGCCTGCCGTAACAACTATGGCGGGGATATTAAGCCTTGCGGCAGCCATCAACATGCCCGGTGTAACTTTATCGCAGTTTGAAAGCAGAACAAGACCGTCAAGCATATGGGCGTTTGCAATTGTTTCAACTAAATCCGCAATTATTTCTCTTGAGCCAAGCGAATAATGCATACCGCTGTGTCCCATAGCTATGCCGTCGCATACGGCGGGGGCGCCGAAAATAAATGGAACTCCTCCGCCTGCCGCAATACCTCTTTCTATATATCTTTCCAAGTCCCGCATAGCGACGTGACCGGGTACTAAATCCGTAAAAGACGAAGCTATTCCTATAAAAGGTTTATTTAAATCCCTAGGGCTTATACCCGTGGAATACAGCAAACACCTATTAGGCGCTCTAACAGCGCCTTTTTTTATTTGATCGCTTCTCATAAAAACTCCAATATTGCCTTATTTTTGCAAATATGTATTATACTAAACTTTATTTTTCACACACAAGTTTTTGCTCGTCGTGAAAAGTTTTCCGCTCAAACCATTTGCAATCAGCAATATTGCCATCTGATTTTATCGGATCGGAAAGGAATTATTTAGATACTTTTAATTTATCATAAAGATATAATATGTACGACTAAACTATTTTTATACAAATTATTTCGGGCAGGAGTCGCCTTTTCCTGAGTTTATAGGGTAGAGGGAAAGAAGTCAGAAAGGGAAACCTAAACGATATACTCAGGTGTTAAGTAGAAATTGGGATTTAATAATTTCAAGGACGCGTTTACATTTATATTAGAAGGGTTGTCATAAGAAGCCATACGGCAATCTGGCAATCAAGAAAACAGGCGGCTATTGATGGAAGAATGGATATTGCCGACAATACAAATAACTGTATGTAAATTTTATCTGCATATGTAAAAGTATTTGCAAGTTTTGCAGTTAGTTTCGTCTTCTTCATCAAAAGCAAAATAATCGCCTGAATTTATCTCGTTAAGCAAAAATTTTAATATATCCACACACTTTTCGTTTACGTATTGTTCTGTTGGGAAATCTATAATTTCAGCTTTCTTTATGTTATATAAACCGCATTGCATAACTTTTAAGCCTGTTTCTTTTTCAAAAACATACTTATATAAAGGAAGTTGTAAAGACTTCACATGTTTCTTTATAGTCTGCCTATTAAACTCTAATTTGTCAAAATTACTTGATATTATGCTTTTAGGAATATATCCTGTTTTATAATCAAATATCGCATACTCTTTGCCATTAGTATCTATTCTGTCTATTATGCAATTTAATTTATAAGTATCTCCTGAATTTATTTGAATGCTTGAACTATATTCCTTTTCGCATATATAAATGCTTTTGAACTCTCTTTGTCTCTCTTTTTCCAAAATTTTTTCCATTCTGCGCTTGAAAACTTCTTTTATAAGAAACGCATCTTCTCTAAACTGAAAACGAGATGAGGAATTAAATTTATTGTTAAGTTTTTCAAAAAAATCTTTTTTAAATTTCTCTGTTTTCAATGTTTCACAATTAAGATTTTCATGAAAAACTTCTTTTAGAAAATCGTGTATAAAATTGCCTATGTCCCCGCCGGAAATATCGCTGCCTATTTCGGGTTCTTTATCAAGAGACAATACATATTGAAAATAAAATTTTAATCGGCAGGTTAAATAAGAGTCTATTTTAGTGTGAGTGTACGGCATACTCTTCAAATATTTTTTAATTTCTGGGGTTTTTGCGTATTCCTGTTTCAAGGTTTTCTTTATTGAAAACTTAGGCAAAACGAACTTATTTACTTTCACAGCGTCTAAATCTCCGCTTTCAAGCTGCTTTTCCCATATAATAGATTCTATAAATCTGCTTCTCTCTTCTTTGGCGTTGTCCGGGTAAATAAGATTTAATTTCTTACTTCCAGCAATTAGTCTGCTAAAGTGATATTTTTGTATTTCGTACTCTTTATGCGTCATCTCAATACCAAGAGCGTACATTATATCTTTAGGAACTAAAGAATAGTCTTTCTTTACGGCAGGTATTGCGGAATCTGTCATTCCGACTATAAAAACATTGTCAAATGAAAGGTTTCTTGATTCTAAAAGACCCAATACTTGCAATCCTTTCAACGGCGACCCGGGCAGAGATATTTTTTTATTTTTTATAAGTTTTTTAAAAACAACAAATATTTCTTCATATTTAAATTTTACTTTGGCAAGCTCGCCGTATTTCATCTCCTTAGACATGGACAAAAGAATGTCCATAGCCTCTATGTTTAACGGATAGCTTCCAATGGAAGACATACCGTACAGTTTATTTAAAAAGTTAAAAATAACATTAGACAAATCTAAAAAGGTTTCTATTCTTTCCCAAGCCGCAAAAAAACATTCAAAAATTTCATTTAAGATTTTTATGATTTTCTCTGGACGCAGATACTCCCCTGCTCCGGAGATATTTTTTTCCATATCGCCAATCAAATCTTTATCTTCAATTATTTCTTTGAAAGAAACAAACATTTTTCCGCTTAAACTTTTGTTTGAATCTGGACTTAAAGCCTCTTCAATTTTATGCGCGACAATCCTTGATATGGCGCTGTCTCCAAAGAATTTCATATTTTTAAAAAGCGGACTCATTAAAACTTTCACAAAATCTTTTGAATGATAATATTCGCCTCTCCTTGAAAGCTGCGCTTCCGCAATCTCGTTTACCAGCAAAAACACGGCTGATTTTTCGGCAGGGTATCCCGCAGACACGTTATATTTTCCAGTAACTATTGAAAGCTCAGACACCACAGACTGCAGCATTTTTGGCTCAGCGACAATAACCACGGTCTTATCCAAATCATTTTCTGAATACGAACTAATCAAGTTTTTTAAGCAACTTCCTTGCGACTGATCGTCAACAGCCGAACATATATTTAATTCATAGCTGTTTTTTAGCGGTTTTATATTCGGTATTGTTACCCTAAATTCGCGATATAAAGTCTCCAGAACGTCAAACTCTTTAGGATTGCCCTGAACGATTACTGTGAGATTGCCATTGTCATAAAACTTCTTAAAAATTTTAAATTCAGTTTTGTGGAGATAAAAAGGCGTCAGCAATATTATTTCTTCAAATTCCTTTTTAGTCTCAAAACAATCCAGTTCGGCGGCTTTAAGAAAACCGTAACCTTTAGTAGTTCTGGAAGAACTATCCAGTTTTGCATGAAAACTCTTTCTTATTTTAAAAATGTTTTTTAAAAAATCGTTGATATTTTCAGGCACGTCATAACCGATTTCAGCGTTTGCTTTTACGGCTTTAAGTTTTTCTTCGGAAATATCTTCCAAATCTAACTGCTCTATAAATGAAAAAATTTCCCGCGACCATTCCATAAATGACGCAAAAGAAGTTTTGCCTTTCAAAAGACGAGGCTCTTCGTCTTTAATGATTTTATAGATCAAATACGCCGCTTCAATGTCTGAAATTTTGGCAAGTCCGAATTTCTCAAAAACAGATTGTTCCACAAATTCGTCATTGGTATAAAAACTCGGAGAAAAAAAAGCTTTGCCTATCTCTTGCGCAAGATTCCTCTTTATAAAAAGGAAAGGTCTTTTTCCTCCGCTTATAACGGCAATTTTTTTATTAGATTTTGAAATATAATCCGCAACAAAATCAATTATATTCTTATCGGCATCAACGTTTATTATTTTTGACATACTTTCACCAATGAGTTTTTATCCATATCCACAATATAAGCAAAAGCTTTTTTGTTCGGATAAATCTCCGAAACCAGAAAAACATAATTTTCAAGCTGTTTTTTATTTTCTTCTTCGTCATAACTTGAACTCTTGAAGTCAAGTATTATGAACTTATCTCGGCTAACTATAAGTTTGTCTATTCTAAAAGATTCTCCGGAAGAATTGACAATTTCTTTCTCATTAAAAATTTCATCTTTTTCATAAGAAAACATTTCTAAAATTTCCTTTGAAGAAAATAATTTGTTTAAATTTTCTTTTATAAAACCGACGTTTTCAAAAGGGAATCTTCTCTCGCTAAAAAACATCGCCTCTTTAATAACATCGTTTATAGATTTATCTTTAACAGTTATAATCGTTGACAAGGCATAGTGAATTATTGTCCCTTTTTTTCTTGCTTCAGTAATGTCAAAAACGTCTTTTTTTGGAACTGTAAAATATTTACACATATCTATATATCCCGAAGATGAATATGAATCCAGTATCAAATTTTCCTCCGGATTATCGCCAATGGCATATTTCTGTTTAGATCCGAGAAGAAAAGTTTCCCCAGCAAACAACTGCGGTATTAAATTATTTGACTGTTTGGCTTTTGGAGGAACTATTCCATAAAATTCATATTTGCTTCTTGTCATTGAAACGTATAAAACATTGAGTTCTTCAAGAAGCGAATTTAATTTTTCTCTTTCATATATTTTTCTCGCGGTTGGAGAAAAGACGGAAAGATTTTCTGTTATATTTAAAAGTTTTATTTTTTCACCTGAATCGTCAAAATAAGGGTTTCTTACGGGCTCGGAAGAAAGTTTGAGGTAAGGAACTATAACGACAGGAAACTCTAGTCCTTTAGACTTATGGACAGTCATAACTTTTATTCCATTTCCAAAAGAAGTTTTTACATAGAGTTCGCCCTTATCGTCGTCAATCCTCTTAAAATATTCTAAGAAATTTTTAAGTCCAGATTTTTGAGTTTCAAAATCTTTTATAAGCTCAAGGAAGCTCATCATGAAAACTTTTGTTTCGCAAAAATCTGCAACGTTAAATTTTTCAAGTATAGAAAGAGTCAATTCATACGTCGGAACAAATCCTGCTTTTATAAAAATTTCTTCAAAATATTCATTCCATAAATCTCTATGTTTTTCTCTAAAAACTTTGTAAAGCGTTTTTGCCTTAACTTCCGATTTACAGTCAAAAATAAATTTTGTTATTTCTTCACTCGTAATGCCCGAAGCTTTAGAAAAAATTTCGCTAAGCAAAAAGGACGAGAATGAAAGATCATCTATAGGAGAGTCTATAAATGTCAGCAATGAAACTATCTGTTTTATAAAGTTGTTATTTCTTATATTTAAAGTCTGAGGAGATTCAACTTCATAATCGTTTTCTAAAAGCCATAAACTTATTTTGAGTATTTCATCATTTGACCTGCACAAAACCGCTATATCTCCAGACTTAAATCTCTTAGCGGCTTGAGAAACGCAAGATATGAACTTCTGTTTTATATCCTCATCAACATCTTGGCAATCTTTGCCGATTGTATTGATTTCAACATACCCGCCGTCTTTTTGAGCTTCTTGCGTGGAAAAAGCATAAGGTTCCATTGTCTTTGCAAAATCCGATTCAATTTTTTCTTTTTCGCAAAAGTAATTAAAGAATCTTTTAATGTTCTCTGCGGAGAAAATTTTATTGTTGAAATCAACTATGACTTTTCCCGTTCTGAAATTTTTGTTCAAATATCTTTTTTCTATTTCCGCCGAAGAAAATTCATTCGGAGCGGAGCTAAACAATTCCGGCTTGCCGCCTCTAAAAGAATATATCGCCTGTTTTACGTCTCCTACAAAAAAGAAACTTCCTCCACCTGCCAAACTTTCTTCTAAAAATCTTTTAATCCCCACCCATTGGACAATACTCGTATCTTGAAATTCATCAATCAAAAAATGCTTATATTTCTCAGACAATCTATAGTAAATTTCAGGCATTATATTGTCGTTACTTCCAAAATATTTGACGGTTTTTTTATTTATTTCGTTTAAATACACAACGCCATCTTTTTTTGACTGCTTATCAAACTCAAGAGCAACTTCTAAGTATATTTGCGAATAAATGCCGTAATAATTTTCAACTTGGAATCCGCATAAATCGCAAATATCTTTGCGAATCTCATGCCACAGATTTTCGGCTTCATCAGACTTTGGGGAATTCTTTAAATATTCAAGACTCTCATATTTAAATCTTGCGGGAATATTATCCGCTGAAATAAATAATTTCTTGCCTGTTTCTAAAACTTTGGCAACTGCTTTGCAATAATAAGCATTTAATTTCAATTTGAGAAGGAACTTTGAAAAATCCTTAACTTTTTTTACAATCGCTTCCACTTCAGAGTCAACTTCGTTTCTAAAATTTGTCTCTTTGACACAAACTATATCTTTACCGGAATTCCCAGATTTATTAAAAACCTTTTCTATTTCCCCGTATATGTTCTCTTTGGGAAGCCAACCCGAATCTTTCATAAGGTATTGAGACACACATTTTAAAGCTATATTTTTTAAGCTAACAGACTTTTGAGTTTTTTGAAGAAAATTTTCCAATGCAAACATAAGATTATCCGAAGAATCTTGCTCTATTGTGAAGTTTGGAGAAATATCAACGCTCATCGCGCAGGATTTTAATATACGGTTTTTAAAACTGTCTATGGTGCTTATATTAAAATTGTCATAGCAGGATAGAATCGTCTTTAAAATAACCTTGCTTTTTTGCGCAATTTCCTGTTTTGATAACTTCAAATCGTCAAAAAAGTCGCCGGAATCTTTTTCCAAAGCGGCTTTTTTAAGATAGTTTATAACTCTATATTTCATTTCAACAGCCGCTTTATTTGTAAAAGTGACTGCTATAATATTTTTTATATTTACGGTTTCGTCAGAATTGAACAACAGATAAATATATCTTTTTGCAAGATTGTAAGTCTTGCCAGAACCAGCGGAGGCTTGAACAGAAATTATTTGAGATTTGCTCATAAGTTTGCGGATACAACTTAATATTCTTTTGCCATTTCCCTAGCCATATCTTTTTTCTTTATAGCTTCTTTTTTATCGTAAGACTTTTTACCTTTGGCAAGCCCTATTAAAAGTTTTACTTTTACTTTTCCTCCGATATAAACTTCCAGAGGAACAACAGTAAGACCTTTTTCTTTAACTTTTGCGTGCATTCTATTGATTTCAGATTTGTGCATTAAAAGTTTTCTTTTTCTTTTAGCGTCGTAATCCGCAATATGCGAGGATATTTGTTCGTATGGAGCAATAAAAACGTTTTCAACAAAAGCCTCTCCGTTTGAAAATCTTACTATGCTGTCAACAAGACTTATATTTGACCGCCTTACCGATTTTACTTCGTATCCGGATAAGACAATTCCCGTTTCAAGTTTTTCAAGTATTTCGTAATTATAATAAGCCTTTCTATTTGATGAAAATATTTTCTTTTCCATTTCAGTATTCCTAAGCCAATTTAAATAATTCTACCATAAACTTTGAATTTTCTTTACACTTTGACGTAATTTTAAGAGTCCAACCGACATTTCAATTATTTGTTCCGCAACTGTTGAAAGGCGTGCCAAGAGCTTTAAATTTTGTCGTAAACGGCTGCTAAAAACATTTTTCTGGGTATCTTAATAGATTGTTTGCTTTTGTTTCAATAAAATTTAGCATCTTTAACATTATCACTTTTTGGTTTATATGAGGTTTTTAGGAAGTATAAGACACTTTTGATACCGGCTAAAAAATTTTTAATTCAGGAGCCGCAAATGAAGGAAAACGATTTAGAAGTTCTAATTTCTCTTTATAGCATAATATTTCGTTTTCTTTCATACCAGTCTCATTGCTCCTCTATTTTTCTTAGCAGTTCTTCTCTCTTAAAGGGCTTTCTTAAAAATGGCAAATTTTCTTTTTTAAGAAAAGATAACACAGGGCTATCAAAATTAATGATTGACACCACTTTTAAATCTAAACCTTTTTCTTTTAGTTTTTGGAGAAAATTGTTTAGCTCATCCTCAGAAGAGGGTTCTACCAACACTAATCTAAAAGATCCCGGTTCCAAATCAAGGAACTTATCAAATTTTTGGAATACTGAAACATTATAACCTGCTTTCTCTAAAATCACGACAGAATCTGAATCTCCAGTTATAGCGGCGATCTTTTCTTCTCCAGCCTCTTCCGGCGACGCTATTCTTTTAAGGATTCTCAAAATCTTAGGAATATCAAATGGTTTGTCTATGACTAAAAACGCCTCTTTCCCCGCCTCTTTAATCAAATCTACAAGAGCGTATGCGGTCATTATAATAATAACGATTTTTTTGTTAAATTTCTTTATTTCTTTGGCGACTTCAACCCCATTCATTTCAGGCATTTTAATGTCAAGAAACACAACATCAAAATTGCCCGTCTTCACAGCTTCCACAGCTTCTAAACCGTTTCCCGCCATAGCAACACTATATCCCTGAACTTGAAGAATGCTTCCTAATGAACTTCTTAAAGACACTTCGTCATCAGCAATAAGAATATTCAAATTATTAGCCACTTGTTTTCTCCTTCAGAGGGATATTTATAGAAAACTCAGTCCCTTTATTTTCCTCACTTGTCACTGTTATTCTTCCAAAATGCAATTCTACTATTTTTTTTACTATCGCAAGACCAAGCCCCATAGACTTCAATTTTGTTGTAAAAAGAGGAGTCCAAATATTATTAAGAATGTTGTCGTTAATTCCAGATCCGGTATCTTTAACTTTTATTTCAACAAAATCCCCACAGCGTTTTACCGATATATAGATAATCCCACCGTCCGGCATGGAATCTCTCGCATTTATAATAAGCTGCTCTAAAACCTTGCTTAAGTTAGAACAATCAATCTCAGCTTTAACGTGTTCAAAATTTTCTTTAATTTCTATATTTTTTGGCAAGTTTACTGTAATAGTGGCGGAATGAACAATATCATCAACATATGCGTCCATTTTTTGAATATTTTCCAGAATTGAAAAAGAAAGGAGTTCTGAAAGAATCTTATTGATTCTTTCAAGCTCAGCAAAAAACATTTCAATCATTTTGGCAGATTTTTCGTCGCTGAAATCTTTAGTCTGCGAAAAAAAGAACATTATATTTTGTAAACTTGTCAATGGATTTTTAATCTCATGCGTCAAAGTCGCCGCAAGACTTCCGATTGTCAAAAATCTTTCCGATTCCAATAGTTCTTTTTTTACTAGCTCAAGATTATTTTTCATCTTGATTAGCTCCTCGGACTTCTCGTCGGATAAAGCCCTCAGGTTTTTATCAAAATGCTTTTCTATTGAGTTAAAAGCTTCAACTAAATATTCATTTTCTCTAATTTTTAACAACGGATACTTATATGAAAATTTGCCATTTGGCATATTTTTGACACTAATAGACAACTTTTCAATAGGGTCTAGAATTATTCTAACTAATAATAACGACAGACCTAAACAAAAAATTACAACCACAATAGAAATTAGCACAGCGATATTTAATGTCTTTGCGATTTTCCGATCTGTATTTGCAAAAGATAGAGTTACCCTAACGGCACCTATTGACTCTTTTAATTTTATAGAATTTATTTCATCATTAGACGCGGGTATTGCGAATATGTCTTCTCCTTCTTTTAAGATGGGAGTCACCACTTCAAAAACCCTAGCGTTTCTTTTAGATTTATTAATAACTGCGGTTGTTTCGCCAATACTATTAAAGTCTATTTTGTTGTCCGATATAATTTTATTGATCTCAGCATCTGTTATTTTAGCCTCAATTACTTCTCCGGAATCTTTATCGTATATCTCCGCACTAATGACATCGTCTTTAAAGATTGCTCTTTCAACAAGGGAATGTAAAGTTTTATATTGATTGACAGATAAAGAGTCCGAACAAGAAGCGACTAAATCTTTGGCAAAAATTTTAGCTTTATTTTTTAGATTATCCTCAAGATTTGATTTGTAAGTTTTAATAAAAAAGCTCGTTAGAATAATTGAAGTTAAACTAACCGCAAACGTTATTATAAATAATAATTCTGTTTTTAAACTTATGAGCTTTTTCATTTTAAGTCTGTAATCGCATTAGCAGTCAGTATGAACTTATTAAACAAGGAAGAAATAGCCGACGATAGGGCTTGAACCTACGACCTGCGGTTTACAAAACCGCTGCTCTACCAACTGAGCTACGTCGGCATAGAAAGCGAGGTTAATGTTTAGGAATAATATAAAAATTACAGCCCCTTGTCAAATTATAAAAAAATAGATATAATGTTTTCACATATAGTTAATAAAAGATGTTCAATTCCGACGTAGCTCAATGGTGGAGCAATCGGCTGTTAACCGATCGGTTGCTGGTTCGAGTCCAGTCGTCGGAGCTTTTTAAATTAATCATTTATCCTGCTAAACACAGCAGGTTTTTTGTTTTTTAGCACGTATTGGATAGAGGTTTACGAAGAAGAAAAGCAACGCCAATTTAAATTGCGTCAGCAAAAGAAAAACACAGAGGAAGACAACTCTTTATTTTCTTGTAATAGATATATATAAATTTGTAAAATAGTTTAAAAGCGGAGAGCAAAAATGGATACAAAATTTGCAAAAGAAGCTTTAACATTTGATGACGTTTTATTAATTCCCCAGCATTCAGAAGTGCTTCCGAAAGATGTTCTTTTAAATACATATCTCACAAAAAAAATTAAGCTTAACATACCGCTTATGAGCGCCGGAATGGACACCGTGACAGAATCAAAAATGGCTATAGCCATAGCCAGAGAAGGCGGTATAGGTATAATCCATAAAAATATGTCCATAGAATCTCAAGCCACAGAGGTTGACCGTGTAAAGAGAAGCGATAATGGCGTTATATATAACCCGTTTTCTCTCAAGAAAGAGAACACTCTTGGCGAAGCAAAAATACTTGCGGAAAAATATAAAATCTCCGGCGTTCCAATCATAGACGACGCCGGCAAACTTATCGGAATCACCACAAACAGAGATATGCGTTTTGAGAACGATACTAATAAGAGAATTTCTCAAATAATGACTAAAGATAATCTTGTAACCGCAAAAATCGGAACTTCTTTGCAAGAGGCAAGAGATATTTTGCAAAGCAAAAAAGTTGAAAAGTTGCCTCTAGTGGATGATAATTTCGTTTTAAAAGGTCTTATTACAATTAAAGACATAGAAAAGTC
>JAISDY010000113.1 GCA_031264425.1 Endomicrobium sp.
TCGCCGTACTAATCTTTAGCGGTTGCACTGTGATTAGAGAACCCCTAAATATGGATATGCCTGCTCTTTATTACCAAGAGGGGAAGTGTTCGAAAATTTCGAGCAGTTGGGAATACGCAAAATGTGCTTCTTCGCAAATAGAAGCGTTAAAGACTGATAGAGAGATACTTAAAACTATAACAGAGGAGTGTGTGAAATGAATGTAGTTAGGTCATATCAAGAGATAGACGATGATGGTTTCAAACCAATTGAAAAAAAGGTAAAGAATAAAAAGAAAAAAATCAAATGGCGTGAAATAAAAAAACTAAGTGGTTATTTCCATTTTGGAAACAACCATCATGAGCAAAATTATGAAAAAGAAAAAGCAAGAAATTACGTGAAAGGATTATTATGAGCGAAGAAATTTATTTATTGGAAATTGAAAACATTAAATTTGAAGAAAAATTTAAGCCTGAAGTTTATACTTGTAGCGAAGGACACGCTACACAAGGTTACGGGACAAAGCTACCTTTAACGCAATACGAGCAAGGTAAAGTAAAAAACTTGAAAAAATGGACTAAAGAGGAATCAGAATTTTTGCTTGAATACAGACTTAGAATCGCTTCACGAGCGATAAGAAGCGCGAAACCTATTGTAGAAAAACTGGACGAAACAAGGCAACGTGTCATTTTTCACATGTGTTATCAAATGGGTGTTCCGGGAGTTGTTTTATTTAAATTAATGTGGAAAGCGTTAGAAGCTGGTAATTACGCTATCGCGGCGGATGAGATGAAGGATAGCAAATGGTTTTATCAAACGCCTGCGAGAGCGAAGAGATTGATTAATAGGATGTTGGATGGATTAAATTAAATTTAAGAATATGCTTGCATATTGAAATATTTTTAATCCTGAAAATACCTATACTTATAGATTTCTTCTTGAACTTGAACAGATACAAGCGTTGTACAGGGTATTACCTACCCAGTAAAAGTTTATGTTAGAGGGAGTTCGCTCCCTTTTTTTCTACATCGCAAGACTTTTATATTGTTCAATTTTTTCAATTAATTCATCGCTTTTTTTAGCTTTATCATAATAATAAAGCCAACTCTCAACCCAATCCGGAATACTTTTTATAGGGCGCACCCAATCTAAAATTGTTTTATACTTATATCCGGATAACTTTGCAAACTCTTGCCTTGTTAATCCTAATTCATTAAGCTTATCTGAAAATTCTTTATAAGTCATTTTCTCTCCTTTTTTTATTTGCTAAATTTTCTAAAATATTACATTGGAATTCTGGTGCTATTATTCTTGTATTTTTCTCTCTTTTTGGTAAAGAATTTATATATTCATACATTGGTTTATAAGTCTTTTTACTTTGTAAAATGCCTAATCCGCATCTTATTAACCATCTCTTTTTCTTATTACGCCAATAAGTGATGGTATTCTTTTTAATACCTAAAAAGTCTGCAATCTCTTCATTTAAAGCAAGTTTAAACTTTTCTTTTGTACCATCTTGAATAATATTTACTATGTCGTTAAGTGAATAAGAATTTGGTATATTGAATTCGCAAAAATCTTTATCACTGATGATTATTCTGATTTGTTTCCTCTCTCCCCTCTTTTTTCGTTTCATCTCTCTCCCCTTTTTGTGTAAGTGCATACTCTTATAGCTTTTTCAGGATTTGGCATTTTTTTTAATTTATTATATAAAGAAGCAAGTGATTCCTCATTTTGTAAAGCAGTTAAACCAAACCTCATAAGCCAAGTTCTTTTTACATCTCTATATTGATGAATCGAGTTTTCATGTATGCCTAAGAATTCCCCGAGCGCCCGATTTGTAGCTGCTGCATATTCTTTTGGGCGTACAGCCCTTAAAATAATTTTTTTTAAGTCTGAAGCAGAAAAAGAGTCCGGTACTTCTATTACACAAGATTCATATCCAACTTTTATTGTTATTTGCATTTTTTGTCCTTTTTAAGAAATTTAATATTATAATTACATTCGGGCATTTACCTGCCCAGTAAAAGTTTTATTTTAGGGGGAGTTCGCTCCCCTTTAACTAAAAACTTTTCTCTTTTAAAATTTTATGTTACAATAACATAATTCCTACTTTTGTAGATTGTGTGTTATGTGATTTAAGGGGCTTATGCCCCCACCTATTCTAATCCCTGAAAAAAGCTTGTTACTTCTTTCTGCTCAATTATATAAATATGAACCGTCAAACAACAGTCTCTATTATCATATTCTTCATTATATTCAGAATAAGACTCATATTTTTGGTTATAAATGATACCTTCATCATTTTGATTTTTAAAAGGGTGCAAAACTTTATTAATATCCTCCTCCTCATCCCAATATATAAAATTAGGCAAAGCTTCGCCGTATTGGTTAGTATATAGCCATAACATATCCGAATTATTATAATAGCCTCTTAAGACACTTAAGATTTTATTATTTAAATCTTCTTGAATATTATAGTGCTTATATATGTTTTTTAAATCCAAATAGTGTGAAAAGCTAATCCAATCGTTATTAGCTCTGCCTGTAACATGTAGGATAACCGCATATGTTGTATCCTCAGTTAGATTTTTCTTTTCCGTTTTAAACCTCCCTAAAAAAATTAATATTGCAGGAGTTGTCTAACGCCTGCAATATTTCAGCTTGTTCCTCCTTGTTAAAGAGAGACAAAGGCTCTTCCTGTCTCCACTCCTCTTTTGTAAACTCTCCATATAATCCATCGTGCTGGATTATATACTCTTGCCCGTACTTGCTTACAAGCAAGCAAGAGGGATAATGCTTAACTGCTAACATTTTCTACTCCTTAGTCTATATAATCCCAAGAGTATAAACAAACGCCAAAACCGCATATACCCCACTTAGCTTTAATTCCAAGCTCCGCCGCCATAGTTGTATTGATTTTCCTTCCAGAAAACCCTAAATGTATGCCTGCGTCTATTAAGGCTATAAGTCCAAGCTCACCGCCCGCCATTTTTTCCATAGCCTCAAGGGCTTTTTTTGTGTTCATTTCTTCATCCTTATGCTATAATAAGGATGGAGTTTTTAGCTCCACCCAGTATAAAAAAGCAACGCCTTGTCGTCCAAAACTTAGGCGTTGCTTAACTTCCTTAAGGAGTTTAGGAAATTGTCTGAATACGTATAGGAGTAACCTCCTATCTCTTTTTCTAACTTGTCAAGCAAGTCGGCATTTTTTTTGTTAAATGCCTCCGCTTTTATTACATTTGTATAGGGTACAGAAATACCCTTTTGTGTTGCTTCGTATTCTTCTTTTGTAAGGAAGATAATATCTTCCGCTGTTATTTTTGCGACAGATAGGCATGTTGCATTGCCTTTAAGAAACTCTAATGAAAAAACATTAGAAAATCTTATATATTTAGGGACTGTGTGTTTATCGTCCCACCCAAACTGCTCTGTTGCCACAAAGCCTTTCTTATTCTTAAGCATATCACAAGAATGATAGCCTTCTAATGTTACTGTCATCATTTTTCTATCCTTTTAATTTTAGCCGCCTAAGCGGACATTACAACTCTTGTATCGGTTTAAAGAGGATTAATCCTCAGGTATACTTGATTCGTCAACAACGATAAATTCGTCATCGCTGTCACGAAGGTCATAGATTTCATCAAGATAATCTTGTATCTTGTCAGACACAAGAT
>JAISDY010000017.1 GCA_031264425.1 Endomicrobium sp.
ATAGACATAATTGCCGAGCAGCTTTCGGACAATGCCGATATAAGAGAAATGTTGAGAAATTTTATAGCGTCTACGGGAAGCATTCGTTCAAAAGCGACAAAAGCTGCGGAAAACTTAAAAACAAAATACGATATGTATTATGATTATAATGAGCCGTTGAAAACTATT
The DNA here is from genome assembly GCA_031264425.1 of Endomicrobium sp. GTDB lineage: Bacteria > Elusimicrobiota > Endomicrobiia > Endomicrobiales > Endomicrobiaceae > Endomicrobiellum. The sequence goes on from JAISDY010000017.1 coordinate 169, forward strand.
CCGGGACACAGACTTCTTGCAATAAGGCGCGGTTCAAAAGAGCAAGTATTATCGTGGAAAATAATTATTGACGATGAAAGCGCTGTTGACATGATTCTTGCAAAAGTGGCAAAGAATAATAGATCGCTTTTTTATCCGGAGCTTTTTACTTCCGTAAAGACAGCTTACGATAGACATCTTTATCCGTCGTTGCAAGTGGAGATATTTTTGGCAAAAATGGAAGCGGCTGACAAAGACGCCATAAATGTATTCGCCACAAACGCTAAAAATCTTTTGCTTGCTCCTCCTGCCGGGCATAAAGTTATTATGGGCATAGACCCGGGATTTAGGACAGGCTGCAAGGTCGTGGTTGTGGATACAAACGGAAAATTTAAAGAATATCATGCAATATTCCCCCATGAGCCTGCTTCAAGAGTGAAAGAAGCGGAGGATATATTAGTAGATTTAATAGAAGAATATTATGTTGAGCTTATTGCGGTTGGAAATGGCACTGCTTCAAAAGAAACGGTTAATTTTGTAAAAGCCGTTTTGAAAAAACATAATTTAACACCTAAAGTTGTAACTGTAAGCGAAGCGGGCGCATCCGTGTATTCTGCGTCGCCTCTTGCATCCCAAGAATTTCCAGATTTAGACGTTACCGTCAGAGGAGCGATAAGTATAGCGAGAAGGCTTCAAGATCCGTTGGCAGAACTTGTAAAAATAGATCCAAAATCCATAGGTGTGGGTCAGTACCAGCATGACGTCAATCAAATGCGGCTTAAAAAACAATTGGATGACACCGTTGAGTCCGCGGTGAACTATGTCGGGGCAAATTTAAATTCTGCATCAACTGAACTTTTGTCATACATATCCGGTATTGGCAGAATAGTTGCCAAAAATATTGTTCAGTATAGAGCAAAGAACGGATCGTTTAAAGACAAGAAAGAATTAATGAACATTCCTTTGTTTGGTGAAAAAACTTTTACTCAATGTTCGGGGTTTTTAAGGGTAGCAGGCGGAATAAACCCTCTTGATAACTCTGCAGTTCACCCTGAAAATTATCCTATTGTTGAGAAAATGGCTGCCGATTTGTCTGTTGACGTTTCGGGTTTGATAGGAAATGAGAAGTTAATTAAAAAGATTGACCCAAAAAAATATGTTACTTCCGATGTAGGGCTTTTGACTTTAAACGATATTATTCAAGAATTAAAAAAGCCGGGCGTTGATCCGAGAAAAGACTTTTCAACCACTCAGTTCAGCGACGAAATAAATACTTTGGAAGATTTAAAGGAAAATATGGTGTTAGACGGTACGGTTACAAACGTTACTAATTTCGGAGCTTTTGTGGATATTGGCGTTCATCAGGACGGACTTGTTCATATTTCAAAATTAAGCTCAAAATTTGTTTCAAATCCGCACGAATTTATTTCTGTCGGAGAAACTCTTAAAGTAAGAGTTTTAAAAGTTGACTCTGAGCTAAAAAGAATCAGTCTTGAAGTCGTTGGAGCTTAATTTTGATGAAAACTTTATTTTTAATATCCTGCTTATTTTTTGTTGTTTCAAATGCTTTAGCCGACCGTGAAGTTTATTTGTCTCTTGATAAAACTCAAGAAAAAATAGAAACTCTCTCTGTGTCCGCAACTGTAATTAAACGTCATGAGATTGAAGAGAGTCGTGTTGGAACTTTGGGCGAACTATTAGCAAATGAAACTTCAATATTTTACGGTAATTATGTGGTCTTGGCGTAAAATCTTCTTTTATTTCTTTGCGAGGCGCTGCATCGTCTTCAAGAGCGTTGGTTCTTATTGACCAGACGTGTATATACTCTTGATTCAAATAGCGCCAATCTTGTCGCTATGCCGGTTTCCAACATAGAAAGGGTTGAGATTATCAGAGGAGCTGCGGCTACAATTTACGGAACAGGAGCTTTTGGCGGAGTAATAAACGTTATAACGAAAAAAGCTGATTACAAAACTCCGTTAGTATCAGGGAATTTTTCTTGCGGGAGTTTTAATACGTACTCAACGGATATTACGGGCGCATATAAGACGAATAAATTCGCTATTTTAGCGTTAGAAGCGACGGATACAAAAAAATTCAGAGTATATTGGATATAACGCTTTTTTCAGTGGTCAAGTAGATGCCGGTGACAAAAGCAAGTTTTCTATTACAGGAAATTATTATACAAATAAGTTTGGACTTCCGGGGGTAGAGACTGACATTATACAACCTAACCTTACCGGTGAAGACCTAAATGTCAGTAAATACGTTAAAATTGATTACGATTTGAATATTTCTGAAGATAAGTCTCTAAAAATAAGCGGTTATGGCTCGGGAAATATATGAAGAGAAGGAAGACAGAAAAGTTGATTATTATTACAAAAATATATCTGAGACTTACGGATTGCAATCATCTTTCCACTTTAATGATATTTTCCTTCTAGGAATAGAGAGCTGGCAAGATAAATATAAAAATAAGAAGTTTTTAGCAGGAGATTCTTCCGACACTTCTTAATAATAGAACACAGGACAATTATGCCGCATATGCTCAGCTTAATTATTCTTTAGGAAAACTTAATTTTATTCCGGGAGCACGAGGAACACATAATTCAAAATTCGGTAGTATTTTTACACCATCGGCAGCTGTTATTTATGTCGTAGATGATAATATTAAACTTTCGAGAACAACTGGAAAAGTGTGGCGTGCCCCGACATTTATAGATTTATATTATCCGGGTTGGAGTAATCCTGATTTAAAACCCGAAAAAGGGCTATCAAGCGATTTGGGAATAGAATATTCCAAAACCAAAACAAGGTTATCTGTTACGGGCTATTACATAACAACTAGCGATTTAATAGTTTCTTTAAAAAATGTCGGTAAAACAAAACAATGCGGTGTTGAATTTGAAACAAGCTATATATTCAGTTCTAAAGCACAATTTAAAGCAAATTACACTTATCTTGAGGCAAAAGATATAACGGATAAAACTGATGAAAAAACTTTAAAATATGCTCCAAAACATAGCATAAATTGTACTTTAAGTTTCAAGCCTATTGATAAGTTAAATGTTTCCGCGATTGCAACATATAAGAGTAGGTATATAGGCACAAAGGCGGGAAGTTACACTGGAGAATCTGTTAATATGAGTGATTATATCACGCTTGATTTAAGCTCAAGTTATGAACTAAACGATAAGTTTTCATTTTGGGTAAAAATTTTTAATATAACCGGTTCCAAATATCAAATAATTGACGGATACCCAATGCCCGGAGTTGCCGTTTATGGCAGCATTGCATTAAAGCTATGGAAATAATAAACGTAAATTTATACTTGCAAAAGTTCAAATAGATATTAGACTTTGGAAAGAAAGAATCGTATATTGGGAAAGGGAGTAGATGTCCTTTGCAATATAGATAAAAATTTCAGAGGTCTAAATATGGGATATATAC
>JAISDY010000063.1 GCA_031264425.1 Endomicrobium sp.
GAAAAACAGAAAGTTTTAATAGCTCAAGTTTTGGCTCAGGAAACGGATATAATAGTTTTTGACGAGCCCACGTCGCATTTAGATATAGGAAGCCAAAACAATATATTGAAATTGCTTAGTGATTTAAACGAAAAACATAATAAAACCATAATACTTACACTCCACGACTTAAACGCTGCAGGAGAGTTTTGCAATAAGCTGCTACTTTTGGAAAATGGTTTTGTATGCCGGTGCGGAACTCCTGAGGAAGTGTTAAATTACAAAGATATAGAAAGAGTCTATAACACTACTGTCGTAGTAAAAACAAACCCAATCTCTAACAGACCTTATGTTATTCCTGTAAGCAAAATAAATAAAATTTAAAAGCGCCCTTATAGAGATTTAACCTATATAATGGCGCTTTTTTAGAATTTTTTTAAGCAGCGCCGAGAATATTTCTCACGGCTGAAACAGGTGCTTTTGCTCTAGTGCCTGTCTCTTCAACAACTTTCCTAAACGATACAGTATTTATTAGATCATTTGCTATTGCTAAATATACGTAAAGTTTTCTATAAGGGTTATCCGCATCAGCGGTGCGGATAATACTGTCAATGTCTCTTTCTTCATCCATTTGTTTGTAAATAGAGTTTGCAAACGTTATCATCTGCGTCCTGAGATTTGCCAATGTTGCAGAGCTTAGCTCTTGCGCTTGCTCAAAGGTCGTCTTAGCTTGTCCAATGAATTCTTTTAGCGCGGAAGGGGATTTAAAGATTTGATTTTCAGAATCTATTATAAGCGCCGCGGTTAAAATAATAGCTAAAGATTGTTTATCGCTTGAGGCGTTCATATTGAATATTTCAGGCGATAAGTCAAACGCTTGCAGATATTGGCTTAGCGCATAAGATTCAATAAACCCTCTCAAAAACCCTACTGCTTCCATAACGGAAACGTCGGTTGCCGCTGTTGCCCGATCTGACGATGCTCTAGCGCAGAGAACTTCAATGTGTTTTTTTACGACTTCGTCTAATCCTGCTTGCGCAACAGCTTCTCTGATTTCCAAAGGAGTAACTGATGAGGAATCTTTTAATACTAATTTTAACAAAGCTCTAATATTTCTTGCCCCTGCGTCTATTTTTTGCTCAAGGATTCGGCGTCCTCTTAAATAACCTTTATCCTTTGCTTTTAATTGCGCCTCTTCATCTATTTTTGCCGCATGCGTTTCTTCATCAATTGACACTATGGCTAAAACATTGTATTTGGTTAAGTCTCCAAGGGCATCTTTGATTGCTTTATTTTTAAGATGTATTGTATTTCTGTCAGTTGTTATATTGTTTTCACCAGAGACTTGTCCCAATACTTCAAGAATTGATTTAATGGTTTCAATGTTTTCAATTTCGCCAGCCTCCAAACTTATTCCTTCAAAACCAAGTCCCATAAGCATTCTAAACAGATTCTCATAATTGTCCGTTTTGTTAATGTTTACTTGGATTATGGGTCTAAGCCCCAAAGAGCGAATTATGCCAGCGATTTCTTTAAGATTTTCTTGAACCGACGCTGAGTTTATTGTTTCAAAATCAAAATCTGTTATATTTAAAATAATTGTCGTTGCTCCTTCTTTTTTCTTTATAGAAGCCGCTTCTCTAATAAATTCACTATTGGTCAGTCTGGCGGTTTTTAGGTCTAGAGAATAAAATTTTTCAGGAGTATCTAACTTGAATATCTGACGCGATCTAATATCTTGCTCTATGGTTGTAAGGTTTTCTTCACCGATTTCTAAGTCCCATGCTGTATATACGCCTGCAAGCCCTTGCGACATGTCTCCTGATTCGTATAATTGCTGTGTAAGTTGCCGCGATGTTTGCTGCAAAGCGGGGGGGAAACCTACAAAATCCATCATTGCAATACCTTCTGCGCTTATTCCTAGATTTGTCGCTCTGTTCAGCTCTTCCCTCAAAACTGTGTTTGTGTTTAGGTCGTTGGCAAAATACTGCGCCGCTGCCGCAAAGTTTTGGGCTGCTGCCGTAGGGTTTTGCTCTAAATCGGCTCCTCCTTTTAGCTTCAATCCTATAAAGCATTTGCCTTGAGCGTTTTGTCTTACGTAAACGTCATATACTAAACCGTTAAACGATACGTTTACGCTCATTCTCCGGCTGTATCCTGTTGGAACCAATACGGTTGACGGTATGTGTTCAACCACAGCGGTTGCATAATCGCTTGCCGCCCCGTCAAATTTATCCGCATAAATTGACGCGGGCGTTAAGCTTCCGTCTGAAGCGTTCGCTACAAATAAACTTAAAGGTCTTAGCGCGCTTGTTTGGACGCTTGTTGAACCGCCTGACAGCTGTCCCTGCACTGTTGGCAGCAACTCTATAGTCATTTCTTTTTGCGGTAGTCCCGTATATAATTTTGATATTCTTTCTGCTTCTTCAACACTTATTCCCGCAGCTATACTGAGTATTCGTGCATTTGTAAATATAAATTTAACAACATTCGTATATTCGGGTAATATTAATTGCACTTGCTGCCATACATACAAGTCAGAGAACGACACTAAAAATTCTTCAAGGAAAGGAATATTGTGCGCTGCTTTATACAGCGGATTATCAGATGTTGAAAACTCCATATGAGTAAGCTCGTGCTTTACAAAAACTTTAAACAACTCAATGTTTTGCGTATTGCCATTTGCGTCTAAAAACATTGCTCTAAGCATTTTGTAATTTATATTCATTTTCCCGGGTTTGGACGGGTCTTGGGTATTAGGCTCGTACGACATTACTTCTCCTGACGTTTCAATCTCAACATCTGAAAGAAGTTTTAAAAACATTGAGGCGTCTTCAGGAGATAGTTCGCTATTACTTAAAAGTTGTCTTAGTATTTCTTCGTTTGTTTTTCCTTTAAAATAGTTATTTTGCGATACCAATGCTTGCGCTTCGCTTATTTGTATGGCTTGAGATCTTTCAAGCACTGCAAAAGAGTCCATAGCATTTTTCATTAATTTCAACGGTCCATTAGCTACAAACATGTTTCCTGCTGCTTGAGTACCTAAAAGCATCCCTATTTCTGCTGCAGCTTGCGCTGCTCCTTGCGCGCTTTCTTCAGATTTCTTCCGTGAGGGCGCCCCTTCCTGTTCCCACATATAAATAATTTTTATAGGGCCATGTACGGTTATATCAAAAGCATCATTACCTATATGATTTTCCTCAACCCCATTATTGCTCACTTTAACACCAAGAAACTTATATCCAGTTTTTTTGGTACAGGCCAATACCCAAAAGTCCTACTTCCAAATCCAACAAAATTATAATTGTCGCCTTCATGAAAAACTCCCTTAATAATAGTAGGAGTTTCCTCGCCTTCCTCGCCTAAAGTTATATGATAATCTTCATCCCATAAATAAGTGATAGAAATAGGACCTTGAACAGTTATTTTAAAACCATTATTAGCTGCGTCCCCTATATAGTCTTGTACTTGATCGCCATTTCGTACTCTTACACCTCTGAATTTATATCCAGGTTTTGTTGGTGTATAACCATATCTACCCATCTGAGCGCGGAAGGTACCAGTATAAAACCCTTTAAACTGAAACGTGCTATCTTTATAATAAAATTCATTTGCAGAAAGTTTTGGAGCTTCTTCGTTACCGCCGGCTGTATCAAAAGTTATAGGAGAAGGTGATTCCCATAAATAAGTGATAGAAATGTTACCTTCTACCTTTATATGAAAACCATCCTTAGCCTCTTGTACTGAATACTCTCTTACTTGATCGCCATTTTGTACTCTAACACCCGCAAATTTATGTCCAGGTTTTGTTGAGTCGTAATATCCATGAACATATCCTCCAAATCCCCCAAAGTGAAAGTCGTCACCTTTATAATAAAATTCATTTTCAGGAAGCTTTGGAGCATTGCTGCCACCGGCTGTATCAAAAGTTATAGGAGAAGCTTCTTCCCATATATAGGTGATATTGATAGGACCTTCTACCTTCATATCAAAACCAGCGTAAGCATCTTCCCTTGATTTTTGTACGATAGAACTGCCATTTTTTATTTCAAGACTTATAAGTTTATATCCACGCTTTACTGGCTCTTTGTATCCCCTAAAGTGAGATCTAGCACTATTAAATCCCTTAAAGTGAAACGTGTCGCCTTTATAATAAAATTCACCTTCAGGAACTTCTGTCATTTCCTCCTCATTGTTTTTATCAAAAGTTATAGGAGAAGCTGGCTCCCATATTACTGCTATTGTTACAGGACCTGTTATATGGTCCTTAGAGATAGTAAAAGGCTCATTGTCATGTTCTTCCACATGGTCGCCAATTTGTACTTTTATACCTTTGAATCTGTAGCCATCTTTTTTTGGTATATCATATCCAGCTCCGATTAGACCCGGACCAAATCCCTTAAAGTATAAGTCATTGTTTTCATAAGCTTTTAGATCCCCAATAACAGTTGACAGTTCTGGATCCGCTAAAGTTACATCAAATTCTTTATCCCATTCTGCTGTTATTGTTACAGGACCTGTTATATGGTCTTTAGAGATAGTAAAAGACTCATTGCGATGTCTTTCTACAAAGTTGCCAATTTGTATTTTTATACTTTTAAATTTATATCCAGGTTTTGTTGGTATAGGATATCCATTTGCTATACCAGCAAAGCCCTTTCCAAATCCCTTAAAGTGAAAGTCATCATTTTGATAAGCTACTTTTAGATCCCCAATAACAGCTGACAGTTCTGGATCCGCTAAAGTTACATCAAATTCTTTATCCCATTCTGCTGTTATTGTTACAGGACCTGTTATCTCTTTACCAGGGATAGTAAAACCATCTTTACCACAAATCTTGTCAATTTTGCCTACTTTTACTCTAATACCTCTGAATCTATATCCAGGTCTTGTTGGTATCTTATATCCATACAAATCTTCAAATACTCCACCAAATCCCTTAAAACGAAGT
>JAISDY010000099.1 GCA_031264425.1 Endomicrobium sp.
GAGCAGTTTTTAGGGATAAAAAAAGGGAAGGCAGACAGTACGAATTTAGCCAAAAACAAGGATAAAAATACAGAATTGGATGAGGATGAGCAATATATAAAATTTACTGGATTAATTAAGAGAGGACTAAAGAAGAAGTTGGGGCATTATTGTATTGACAACAACTTAAACGAATATGAAAGAATAATGAGCAAAAAAAAGATTATTTTGGTATAATAAACAAAGAGCTAAAGAAAGGGTGATTATATATTGGGTACCCTTAGCCCTTAAAGGAGTTTTGGTTCAATTTGTTATGTTTTGTAAAGAGTTGAGGAATTAAGTAGCTACATAAATATAACTTAGTGATAAGGAAAAGCAGGTTAAAAGAAGCTACGGAGAGGGTTATGGATAAGGTGTGGAGAAAGGGTTTATGGATATTTGGGATGGCAATGAGCTTTTTGTGTTATAGTACTATTGATGTCAGTGCCCGAAACGAGGTCACGATGCTTGTTTGTGGCGATACTAAGATGGAATCTAGAGAAGCCTTTAATACATTATATCGGGATTTAATGGGAAGGAGTGGTCTCACTCTGACGAAGAGGGGTGGGGGAGACTACTGTATAGGTATAAGAAGTTCGGTGGAGATGGACAATGTGTCTGCAGATTTATCTGCGAATCTAAACATGTACTATGTAGATGATCTCGAGACAATCCCGAAGCTATTGATTCCGTCCGCTTTACTAGTGTTAGTATATGCAGGGAAAGAAACAGAAGGATTAGGTAATTTGCCGTTGCTAGAGGAAAAATTGAAGAGTCGTAAGCACAGGATTGACCTTCCAGATATGGCATTGATTCGCTTGGACGAAGTACTGGCGTCTTCCTGTGATGAGGAGCAGGGTGTTAGAGGGTGCGCGCTTAAGCTTGTAAAAGCATGCGGGAAACTGTGGCCCCGGTGGACGATAAAGGGAGAAAACAGTAAGTCTAACGCCAGTGGCGACATAGACCCATCTGATGATTCTTGTGGTGGTGATTTGAGGAGAAGCAAATGCTGCTACTGTTTCTGATAAAAATGACGTCAATCAAAGAAAGAAGGGATGGATGAGTAGGTAGTAGGACACAATTGGCGAGCTAAACGTATAGAAGTTAGTGTTTTGAGTATTGGGCAAGTAGAATAAAGACCTAGAAATAATCATATAAAAAATATAAAAAGGGAATTTTATGCCGAGAATGAGAATTGACGAGTTAGAACAAGAAGCTGATGCTGCCGCAAATGATTTATGGCATGATCCCAAGGCGCAAGATCAGAAGGAAAATAAGTGGCAAGTCCCGAGTGAAGATGAGGTGAACGCCCAGTTTGAAACTGAGCGGCGACCCGGATTTAACGCTGAGTATCAAAAACAAATTGACGCTCAGCATTATGCCCAGTCTAAAGCTCGAGATGAAGCTGCGCGGCGAGCCCGAATTGAAGTACAGTTGCGGACATACCCAGCTCGCAAAATAACGCGCCCCCTCGTTAAGGGAAGCCTTGCCCAGCAGCAGCGAGCTCTCTTGTTGGGGCTGCGACCACAGATTAAAGTTCAGTGGCAAGCCCCGTTTGAAGCTGCGCGGCAAGCCCCGGGTGAAGATGAGCTGCGAGACCATGTTGAAGCTGAGTATCAAAGACAAATTGAAGCTGAGCGTGTGCGGCGAGCCCAGCAGCTGCGAGACCGCTTCAACACAGCAGGGATTGATCTGCCCGATCAAAGACCAAATAACGATGTTGAGAGAAAAGAGTATTATGGAAATTATGCAAGATTAGTTAGGGAAGAAGCAGTCCGGGGTGCTGTGGAGAGAATGTTTAATCCTCCTCTCGCGAGGGTTGGTGCTACGTCGCTGAATGATGAGTTTCAGCGAGTAGCAGATCGTTGGCTCGGCGGCGTAAGAGCGCATGATGAATGGAGTGGTTCGCCTTTATTCAATCCTAAGCCGCGGGGACATGGGCAAGTGGCTGGTTCTACAGATGGACGCTTATTGCGAAAACTAATGATGGCAGCGACTCAGGAGGCAGTAACCAGTAATCCTCATTTCGCTCCCTATCGTGATGAAATCACCGCTGCTGGAAACAGGCTAAATGCTGTTGAGCGCGCGTTAAAAAAAGATCCAGGGAACGTACGGCTTCAGCAAAATCATACATATGCTAAACAAGAGCTATCCAATCAGAGTCAAAGACTGAATGAGGAGGTTGCGAGGGGTCTAGACGCTCTCCTTAGTCAGCCCGGAGGACACTCGGCACTCAGAAAAGCAATATTCCTTACAAAAGAGAAGCTGAGAGACCCTCTGGGATACAAGCAGAAATACGCAAGAGTCGTACCGTTTGATGATCCTAATAAATGGGTCAAAGCCTCACGCCGATTCTATATCCCTGCCAATAAAGAACTTCTTTTACCTGATCGTACTACTGGTAAAGATAGAAAAAGAAAAACTGCAGTTGTCCACATGGGTACACCTCCAGATAACTTACCACCCTTTGGTTCCGGCGAACCGATAGACGATGTGGGGCAAACGGATCTTAGCGACTGCTGGCTGCTAGCAAGCGCAGCATCTCAGCCACCTGAGACATTGCAAAAGATGTTTTCAGATAGACCGTCCTACAAGAGTGAAGGCGTCCCGATCAAGGGTGAAGGCGTCACGACGCGCCTGCATGATGAACAAGGAAAACCGATATATATACGCACACCGAAAGATCAACTATGGCACAATGCAGCTGCCCACAAAGTGTTGTGGCCGTATGTGTTGGAATCAGCGGCAGCCAAGGTTGGTAGGAACGACCTCAGAGATTTCCATAGAAAGATGGGCTTCGATTCTCGCGAGCCTAACAGTGGGCTGAAAACATTCAGTGTGCGCAGTCTGATTGGGAACTCAATTAATGAAGCAGCGAACCTTTCTACAGGAAAACCTCCACTAGTATACGGAAAATTCTCTGATCCTACCCGCGATCTTTTGCAGGAAGCGGAACAAAAAAGAGTAGGAAAAGGGGTAGCTACCTTTCCTGATCCTCAATTGATGGAGACACGAAATCACGCCATGACTCTTTTGGGATGGAATAGGTCATCCGGGAGGGGAAAAGTTGGTAATCCGTGGGCAAGTGGGTCAAAATCATCTTGGATTGACCTAGCAAGAAAGGTGGAAGATCTGGGGTTCCTTGACCCAAAAGGTGCAGACCCTGCTAATGACAAATTCGTTTCTCCACCAGACTCGGTTTCTCTTCCCCCAGAGGAGTATCAGGAGCAGAGGATTGGACGTATTGGTAACCTTTTCACACGTCCGAGATAACAAAGGAATAGGGCGTAAGTTTAGCGATTGATGAAATAGAAAAATTATAAATATGGGAAAGAGCTTCCAACTAACTACAGTAGTTAAGTAGTTAGTTGGAAGGACTGAACAAAAATCTAATCAAGAAGAATAAATCACATCAATAATCAAAAAAGCAAAGGAAGTAGAAACCCAAAAATATTTTAGTTTTAGTTAATGTAAAATACACAGCAATATATATGTTTTAAGGGAAGAAACCCCTAAAAAGTTTATGTTCCTTAAAGGTGAGGTGAGGGGGACATAGTGATGTTGAGAATAGCAGTGTAGAAAGGTTTGGCAATAGCACAAAAATATGACTAAAATGATAATAGGATTAAAATCAAACTATCCATTGAAGCTGTATGCCTACTAAATGAGCTTAGAAGACAATAGTATGATGAGGATAGTATTGAATAGCGATGGAATAGTCCGCCAAAGTATCTTAAAGGACTTCTGAGCGAAGCAGTAAACTCAATCACGCTTTTGAGGTTTTAAAACAAAATTAGAGACAGTCTTTTATTTTTTTAGTATCTGCTTCACTTCCAATTTAAATACAGCTTTTTTTCTTGTTTTGCACAATCAGATAAATAAAGATTAATAAGTTTTTGATATGGGACAGTAACTCTTTTTGATTGCTCTTTAAAATAATTTATTGTATCTATATCAAGCCTGATTGTTATTTGTTTCTTTAATTTTGGTATATATGGATTTGCTTTTGCTTGTGAAAAATCATATTCCTTTCTCATTAATTTAATCTCCTTTTATATGTCATTTGTTCTTTTTTTGTTGCTTTTCTGGCAGATATAATTCTTATATTTGCATCATTATTTTTATAACAATGACTAACCACCAAAACCCTAAATTTTTCACTTAATCCTAAAATTAAAAACCGTTCCTCATTATCAGAGTGATCATGGTCATTAATGATTAACGCATTTTCATCATAAAATACTGTTTGCGCTTCTATGAAATCAACTTTATGTTTAATTATATTTTTATTATTTTTTACTTTGTCCCAGTCAATTGTTATATCTTTCATAATTATATTGTATTTACATTGTAATATTTTGTCAAATAATTTAATCTATAATCTCTATTAATTTGCTTTAACAAATTTAGTAAACGCCCGACAAATACATTGGAGCGGAGTAATTTTGACTTAACAATAAAAAAGACTTATCATGGAGCAAGCTTTAAAAGTACCATGTTCTCTTTGCTAGTTATAATAAACAAGTTTATTAACTTTAAGTAAGAAGAGAGGGAAAAATGATAAGAGAGATAAGAAGCAGCAAGGCAGTGATGTTTTTATTAGCATTTTTAGCGTACTTTAGTTTTTATCTGTGCAGAACGAACATGCCGTACGTAAGCAAGACGTTGATAAACATGGGATTGTTAGATGTAACGAAGTGGGGACTGTTAGTTAGTTATGGGGCAATAGTTTACGGAATATCAAAAGGATTGAGCGGAGTATTAGCGGATAAATTTGATTTAAAGAAGATACTGCTTTTTGGTCTAGGAATCACATCACTTATAAATTTTATTGTTCCTTCTCTTAAATCATCTTTGGCAATAACAGTAATTTGGATAATAAACCAATTTGTACAAGGAATGGCGTACACATCATGCGTAAAGACACTATTAAACTGGTTTGGAGCAGACAAAAAGAATAAGGCATACACATATTGGAGCGCAAGCCACCGACTTGGAACGTCAGCAGCGGGATTTATAGCGACATGGTGTCTAGCGCATGCGTA
>JAISDY010000119.1 GCA_031264425.1 Endomicrobium sp.
GCTCCGTAACTTACCAGCAGCCCCCACTTCGTTACATCCAACATCCCCATGTTTATCAACGTCTTGCTTACGTACGGCATGTTCGTTCTGCACAGATAAAAACTAAAGTACGCTAAAAACGCTAATAAAAACATCACTAACTTGCTGCTTCTTATTTCTCTTATCATTCCCTTTCCCCTTCTATAGTTATGGTATATAATTTATGAGACAGGCATAAAAGAAAATCTTCTCTTTAACTTATAATAATATATCTATGTGTATTTTCGGAATTGGATTTGTAAATTTTTTGCGAATTTTTATAATTTATCTCACAACATGTTCTTTAAGAGTCAGGAAAAAAGAAAAGAAATTTACGGAAGGTTCTTAGACAAAAAAGATCGTTTTTCATTTTAAACTGTCTTTTGTAAAAAAATGAGGCAGCAAATCCTGTATTTTAAAGATTTTTAGGATGCTATTTTGAGAATTTATAATAATGTCGGCGTTTAAAGCGAGTTCAAGGATAGACTGGCAACAAGCTCCGCAAGGGAAAACGTCAGATTTAGGCGTCCACAAAGCTAAAGCTTTTATTTTCTTGTCGCCGTTTGACACAGCGTTGAATAAAGCAGAACGTTCGGCGCAATTTGTAAGACCATATGAAGCATTCTCAATATTTGTGCCAAGATAAATTTTATTAGTTTCGGTTAAAACCGCGCTTCCTACAGCATATCCGGAATAAGGAGAATAGCTGTTGTAAGACGCCTTTTTAGCAGCTTCCATAAGCTCTTTATAGTCTAAATTCATATTCATCTATAAATAAATCTATATTTATTTTCCGACTTATGCAATATTATAACAAATTACTAAACGTTAAACCTGATTTGAAAATAAAATGTCTTCTTTTGTTTCGGCAATTATATTAATTTTGTAGTTGCCGGAAACTTTTACTTCAAAATAGTCTCTATAAGAAAGAAAAAAATACTTTTTGCCTGATCTCATCATTCTGTAAAAATCTTCGTCGGACAAACCTTTCTCATTTGCATCTTCTATTTCAACACTATTATCGTAAGGATTATAAGCGCCTATAACTCTGCGTCCTGTAAAGAATTCAAAAATTGAAGAGTAAAACTTAGGTCTTCCCGTGGTGTATATAGGCTCTTTTATCGCTGTCATCGCGGGAATAAGCTCTACAGAATAGATATGATGGCGAGCATCAAGAGTTTTTGGCAACAGTTTAAATGCGCATAATATGGCAAAAAGTAACATTATAAAAATAAAAGTTATAACTATGGCGTTTCTATTTTTAAAAACCCTATATATTCCGGAAGCGGACAGAATTGCAAGAGGAACATATATAGGAACAATAAAATAATACTCATGCCCTTTTAGAAAATGAACAAGGAACAGCGGCAGCAAAGCCCAAATAAGCGTAAATTTTTCAAAAGAGACGACAAATAGTGATTTTTCTTTCAATATCTTTTTGGAGGAAAAAAATATTCCTATCATGGCAAAAATAAGCCAAGGTTCATAATTTGCAGCAAGGATATTCACATATGTGTGCCACTGTGAGCCCACGAAAGGACTGCCTGTTCCGCTTGCTCCGGTGAGAATCTTATACGGCGTAGCCAAGTACTCTTTTAAAAAAACTTCGCCGTACATTTTGTAAGCGACAACATACCATGGCAAAACTAGAAACGCGGCAAGCAAACAAGAAAAATACAAATGTTTGTTTGTAAATACCTTTTTTCTTTCTTCCAAACTTAACGCATAGCAAAAAACTACGGGCAAAACCGTAAGTCCTAAAGATTGTCTTATTAACACGGATAGCGCGAGAAAAATACCAAATAAGTAATAGTATGCCGATTTGTTTTTTGAAACTGCAAAATAAAAACTTACAGCTGAAAAAGCAAAAAATACGGCAAAAATTCCATCGGGGAGCAGACTTCTAGCGTGATACAAAAATTGTTGCGTAAGAAGCAAAACTCCTGAACTTACAAAAGCAAAAATATAATCATATTGCTTTTCTAAAATAAAAAACATAAACAATACGCAAGAAAAGCACAGAATTACAGCAGGGAGCCGCATTGAAAACGAATTAAATCCTAAAAATTTCCCCGAAATCGCGAATAACCAATACAGAAGTATTCCTTTTGAATCTCCAAAGAAAGGCTTGTCAACAAAAGTCATTGTTACAAAATCGTGGTTGCGTATCATTGATTGAGATATGTTTGCATATATATAACTGTCTGTTGAAAGAGGATTAGCTCCAAGATTATTAAAAACTATATAACCGCCGATTAGAGCTAAGAAAACAAATAAAAAATTTCTTGATAAAAAAATATCCTTTCTTCTAAAAAAGTTTATAATTGTTCTATTCACAAATACTCCGGATTTCTATTTAGATTTCCCTGCCGCATAATTGACGAGAGCCCCAAATTTTTATTTGATTATTTATAATAGGAATAGGAGTGATTTTATCAAATTTTTATAAAATCAGTACGACGGCTTTATATCCAATACGTATAGCTGGGCTGTTCTATTGTCTCTTCTTCCCGTTAACTCTATATTGAAAGCTATGTCTAACGATAATTCTGATTGAACAAATTTAGCAAGTTTAGAATTGCCCCAAAATACGGCGGTTGCGTTTCTGCTTCCTTTTTGGGAAATTTTGAATTTTAAATGCTCGCCCCTGTTTCCAAAAACGAATATTTCCGTAGGCGTTGCTTTTTTTATACAAAATACAGGGCATGAATTTCCTATGCCAAAAGGCTGCATCATTTCCACTTGGTTGTAATAATTAACCGTTATGTCTGAAATTTTTAATTCTCCCTCAATTAAAATAGTATTTAAAAACGGCGTTTCTTTTAAATTTTTATCGGCATATTCGCATATTCTTTCTATAAATTCGTCACTTTTGGAATCTTCCAAAGTAAAGCCTGCGGCTTGACTATGCCCGCCGTATTTTATGAGAATATCTTTTACGCTCTCCAAAGCGGCGACAACGTCAAAACCTTCAACCGATCTTACCGCTCCTGTAGCCTCTTTCCCGTCGCTTATAAACAAAAAGACAGGTTTTGCGTAAGTCTTTACCATTTGCGATGCGACAATACCGGTAACGCCATGGTCAAGATTTGAAGCTTTTACTATCAAAACTTTATCGTTTTCAGGGTTGCATTGTTCTTTTAAAAGATGTTTAAATTGCTTAATATTTTCAGATTGAATGTATCGTCTGTTTTCATTCAATTTGATTATTTCCTGATACAGCTCTTTTGCTTTTGAGACGTCTTTTGTCATAAGAAGTTCTACGGAAAGTTTCCCCTTGTGCATACGCCCTGAAGAATTTATTACGGGCGTAATGTTCCACGACACCAACTTTGCCGTAATGTTTTCTATTTCTTTTGAAGCAAAAGCGTCGTCAAGCAAGAGTCCGAGCCCCGGTCTTGCATGCGGATTGTCTTTTATTATCCTTAATCCCTCTTTAACAATAATTCTGTTTTCATCGTTTAAAGGCATTGAATCGGCAATAGTTCCAAGCGCACAAAGGTCAAGATTCGCCTCATAGAAGGTCTTTAAAATTTTCTCATTTGAGATTTTTTCTATATATGCTTTTTTTAGTTCGTCCATATCTTCTGCCGCCACGCCAATAACCGTTACTTTATCTCCTAAAAGAGCGTCTTTTTTTATTAAAAAATCTTTTAGTTCAGAACTGTTTACATAAATTTTAAAAGACGCTCTTAAATCGTATTTTGCTTCAAGTATAGATTTAAAATCAGATTTTTTTATCTCTAAACCGTTTTTTAAACTCAAACATCTGCCTGAAAAATTTTCGCCGTTTTGTTTGGCGTAATACAAAATGATATTTTTATCGTATTCTTTAGAAAAACTGAGCGCCAACGCTTGAGCCAGTTTTAACACTACAACGCACCCCGCTATATATTTGAAAGGATAGTTTGAATTTATAATTTTAGGGTTTATTATTGCATAGGCGTTAGGAGAACATTCGCAAGGGGGCTCGTGGTGGTCTGTAAGTATAACGTCTATTCCTAGAGTTTGGGCATAATAAATTTCTTTGTTTGAAGATATGCCGCAATCAACCGTAATTAAAACTTTAACTTTTTCCGACGCATACTTTGAAATAACATCCTTATTTAATCCATATCCCTCGTCGGCAGGCACATACCATTCTATAATGCCGCCAAGTTTTCGCACAGTGTCCACAATTATGTTAACTGAGGAAACTCCGTCAACATCCCTGTCGCCATAAACTAAAATAACTTCTTTTTTGTCTAAAGCTTTTCTTAACCTTTCAACTGCTTTAGGCATATCCGGAAATAAGAAAGGATTGTGCAAATACTCAACGCCGCCATAGATAAATTCCTTTGCTTTTTCTACGGTGTCTATTCCTCGCGCGACAAGTATTTGAGCTATTTTTGAAGCTGACGGTAAAGACGAGGCTATCGCTGACGTTTTTGACGGATCTGCTTTAACTTCTTTCCAGATTTTCTCCGTATCGCTCATTGTAAAAATTCCTTAGACAGAAGAAGCAAATGAAATAGGGCGCGCGATAATTCTCAAATAAAATCATAATAGCGCAATAATCCTCTTGCCATAAACTTTTCCTGCCATTTTTATATTTTTATCCTCTATATTAGATACAATGTAAGCGTCTGATAAAACCGTTTCAGCCTCATCTATATGCACGGACAAGTTGTACGCAAGCTCGGCTATAACTTCGCCTTTTTCAACGTAATCATTTAATTTTTTATGAAAAACAATACCGGCAGAATAGTCTATTTTGTCTTCTTTTCTATCTCTTCCCGCTCCTATCAGCATTTCCGATGTCCCTACAGTTCTTGTATCAATATATGAAATATATCCCGAGTTTGCAGCTTTTATTTCTCTGGAGTATTTAGCTTTCGGTAGGATAGTGTCCGGAGCGTCTATAACGCGCGCTTCGCCACCCTGCAGTCTAATAATTTCTTTTAACTTTTCCAACGCTTTTCCATTATTAATTTGTTTTTGAGCCGCACTTTCTGCTTCTTCAATCGTGGATGCTTTTTTTGAATTTAAAATTATCAAAGCGCTAAGATACACGGAAAGTTCAAATAAATCGTTCTTTAAATTACCTTTTAGTATCTCTATCGCCTGCTTTATTTCAAGAGAATTCCCTGCGCAGTTGCCAAGCGGCGTGTTCATATCCGTAACAACGGCAGAAGTATTTAATCCAAATTTCTTACCTATCTTTATCATCTTTTGCGCAAGTTCTTTAGCCTCGGTTTCTTTTTTCATGAAAGCGCCGGTTCCCGCTTTAACGTCTAAAACAAGAGTTTTTGCCCCTTCGGCAATTTTTTTGGACATAATGCTTGCCGAGATAAGCGATATGCTTTCCACGGTAGCCGTAGAATCTCTGAGAGCGTACATTTTTTTGTCAACAGGAGCAATTTCTAAAGTTTGCCCTATTATGGCTGCTCCTGCCAATTCCAAAATATTTAAAAATTCTTTTTTGTCTATGTTTGTTCTAAATCCCGGAATAGATTCCAATTTATCAAGAGTGCCGCCCGTATGTCCGAGGCTTCTGCCCGCCATCATGGGAACGCATATGCCAAGACTCGCGACAATAGGGACTATAATCAAAGATGTTCCGTCTCCAACGCCTCCTGTGGAATGTTTATCGGAAACGGGCGTATCAAGGAAAGACAAATCCAATTTATCGCCAGACTTAATCATGGCGTCCGTTAAAAGAAAAGTTTCGTCATCGTCCATACCGTTTAAAAATACAGACATCAAAAAAGCGGACATTTGGTAGTCGGGTATATCGCCGTTGTTATATCTAAAAATTAAAAAGTCTATTTCTTCTTTTGAAAGTTTTTGATTATTTCTCTTTTTTAATATAACATCATACGCCCTCATCTACAAAGCTCCTTTATTTACAATAAAAGGAATCATATGCTTGATTATTTTTGCCAAACTTTTGCTTACTTTTTTCCCACCTGCAAGAACTTCTTCGTGGCTTAACGGCTTGTCGTTTATCCCAGATGCCATGTTTGAGACATAAGCAAGTCCCAAAATCTTAAACTTCATGTGAGCGGCTGCTGTAGCTTCATATACGACAGACATGCCCTCGACGTCGCCGCCAAGCATTCTGTAAGCTTTTACCGAAGCAGGCGTTTCGTAAGCAGGTCCAGAAACGCCAAAATAAATGCCGTCTTTTGCTTTTATGTTGAATTTTTTTGCCATATTCAAAGCTTTCTTTCTTAAGGCATAATCATATACGTTTTCCATGTTGGGGAAACGGTCGCCAAACTCTTCAAAATTAGAGCCTATTAAAGGGCTGTTGCCGGTAAAATCTATATGATCTTTCAAAACAACAATATCTCCCACGTCGTATTTTTTCTTTAAAGCGCCTACGGCTGCCGTAAGCACAAGCGTTTTAATTCCCAAAAATTTCATAACTCTTACATAATAAATCACATCTTGGGGAGAATGCCCCTCATAATAGTGAAAACGTCCGTTAAAAATCAACAGATCAACCCCTCTGTAAGAACACAACAGCAGCTCGCCAACATGTCCCGGAGCCGTTGCTTTGGGGAAATGCGGAATTTTAGAGTATTTAATTACTTTGCGTATATCAAACTGTAAAGAAATTTCTCCAAGCCCCGAGCCTGCGATAACGGCTATTGCGGGTTTAAAATTTTTTTCAGAAAGAATTACTTTTCTCGTTTCTTGAATTCTTTTGAGTATATTTAATTTCAATTTATGTCCTCTTTCCATGCTTAAAAAATTCTATCGTAGGGAAACTAGAGCTTGGTCTTATGAGATGACAAGTTCTAGTTTTTAAAAAGGCATATTTGTTTCTTGTAACACGGAGATCTCCATTTACCATAATAACGTACGTGCCTCTTGCATAATCTGACAATGGTATGCCAAGTTTTTCTTGCGATTGCGCCGCGTGAGATTCTTTGGACGTTCCGACGGAATCTTGACTCGCATTTAGCGTATCATTTTCAATATGTGGCTGTGAATTAGAAGAGACAGCGGCAAACAAAAACAAAATGATAACTAAAATCTGCTTTTTAATAAAGTCAAATTCCAAACTTTTCCAGCAAATAAAATTTAAATGCAATAATAAGTTTCTCATAATTAGTTCCTGATCCTTATTTTCAGAATGCATTCCAATCGCATTTAAATTATACCCCAATATATAGTTTGTTTATAGTTAGTATTATTTTTCGTTAGAAATTGAACCTTTAAAGCTGTCTCCATTTTTCATTTTTGGAATACCAAAAATATCGGCAACCGTTTGAGAAATATCCGATAAGGTTTCTCTTACTCCCAAATCAACATTTCTCTTTAACTTTTTTCCATATACGAGTAAAGGAACATATTCTCTCGTATGGTCCGTATGAAGTTTGTAAGTTGGATCGCAGCCGTGATCCGCTGTGATGATAAGTATATCGTCGTCTTTTAACGCTTTGATAAAATTTGGCAAAAAAACGTCAAAATCTTTCAAACCATTCGCATAAGCTTCAATATTGCGCCTATGACCCCAGAGCATATCAAAATCAACAAGATTTGTAAAAATTAACGTTTGTACTTTGCTAGATTGATTTATTTCGTTAAGCGTAGTGTCCATACCGTTTAGATTTCCTTTGGTATGGATAG
Source organism: Endomicrobium sp. (assembly GCA_031264425.1). Taxonomy (GTDB): domain Bacteria; phylum Elusimicrobiota; class Endomicrobiia; order Endomicrobiales; family Endomicrobiaceae; genus Endomicrobiellum. The sequence continues at coordinate 7,639 of JAISDY010000119.1, forward strand.
ATTTTGTTATTCCTCTGCCGTTAAAAATATCTTCAATTTTCCCGACGCCAACGACTTCTCCTTTTGAGTTTTTTATTTCGTCTAAAATCGTAGTTTCAGGCGGAACTAAAGAGTAATCGCGCCTGTTTGTAGTTCTTGTATAATTTCCTTCGGTTCCCACAAAAGGTCTTGCGATAATCCTTCCGACGGCATTATCCCCCTGCATCAAATCTCTAGCAATTTGGCATATTTCATACAACCTGTTCAATCCAAAAGATTCCTCATGAGCAGCTATTTGGAAAACAGAATCGGCAGAAGTATAAACTATTGGGTATCCGGTTTTTTGATGCTGTGCGCCAAGCTGTTTTATTATTTCAGTTCCAGAAATGACGTAGTTGCCTAAAACTTTAGTTCCTATAAGTTTCTCAAAATTATCTATTATTTCTTTTGGAAATCCGTGAGGATAGACGGGAAAAGGTTTTTTTAGAATTATGCCGGACATTTCCCAGTGCCCCGCGGTAGTGTCTTTAGCAGGAGACTTTGTCATCATTTTGCCATAACAACCAATCGCTTCAACTTCAGGTAAACGGTTTTTAGTATTTATGATTTTGTATAGACCGAGTTTTGCAAGATTTGGGAGAAAAAAAGAGTCTCCCATAGCATTAAAGATATGCCCAAGGGTGTTGGCGCCCTTGTCGTTATACGCGACAGCGTCGGAAAGTTCCCCGACGCCAACGCTATCCAATACGATTAAAATAATTCGTTTTGTCATAACTTATTCCCGCAAATACGACAAAAACTATAAATTATTTTCTTTTTAAAACCTTTTGAACCGCTTTTTCTATATTAGCGTCTCTCAAACCGTATTTAGTCATTAAATCCATAGGATCGCCCGATTCGCCAAAAGTGTCGTTTACCGCTACCATTTCCACAGGGACAGGATAATTTTTAACTACCGCTTCCGCGACAGCAGAACCAAATCCGCCGTAAATTTGGTGTTCCTCGGCGGTTACTATGGCTCCGCACTCTTTAGCCGCAGAAATAATTGCTTTTTCATCTAGCGGCTTTATTGTGTGAACATTTACCACTCTCGCTTTAATTCCTTTTTTCTCCAAAAGTTCAGCAGCCATTAAAGCTTCATAAACCATTGTTCCGCAAGCCATAATTGCAACATCGTTTCCTTCTCTTAAAACATTAGCCTTTCCTATCTCAAAGGGAGAGCTATCATTTGTAAATATAGGAGTGTTTTCTCTGCCATATCTTATATAAACAGGTCCATTTGCATAAGCACTTGCTATAACGGCTTTTTTTGTTTCCACAATATCGCACGGGGCTATAACTTTCATTCTGGGAAGACATCTCATAATAGCAATTTCTTCCAAAGCCTGATGAGTCGCTCCGTCCGGACCAACCATAAGACCTGAATGTGACCCGCCGATTTTAACATTTAAATTGGAATAACAAATAGTAGTTCTTATTTGTTCCCAAGGTCTTCCAGCGGCAAAAACTCCGTACGTAGCCACAAACGGAATAAATCCGGCTACGGCAAGCCCGGCAGCCATGCCAAGTAAGTTGGTTTCAGCTATGCCTACATTAAGAAATCTGTCCGGAAACATATCTCTAAAAGTGTTTACCGCAACAGAAGAGGATGTGTCAGCGCCTAAAACAAAAATTTTAGGATTTTCTTTTCCAAGCTCAACAAGACCTTCTCCAAAACCAAACCTTGTGGCTTTTTTCCCAAAAACTTCTACCATAACTGTCTCCCGTATAAACCATAGAGTTTATAAATATATTATTTTATTGAAGCGTCAATTTCTTCTAAAGCTTTCTGAACTAATTCTTTTGACGGAATCTTACCGTGCCATTCCGCAAGATTTTCCATATAAGAGACGCCTTTTCCTTTAACAGTTTTAGCTATTATCGCCGTAGGTTTGCCTTTAGTTTCTTTAAACTGCGAGTACGCCTTATCCACTTCGGAAAGATTGTGTCCGTCTATTTCTAAAACATTCCATCCGAAAGATCTATATTTGTCAGCCAATGGCTCAACATTCATAACGTCTTTTGTAGCGCCGTCTATTTGTAAGCCATTATTGTCAACTATAGCGCAAAGATTATCAAGCTTAAATTGCGGCGCAGCCATTGCCGCTTCCCAAATACTTCCTTCCTGCTGCTCGCCGTCTCCCATTAAAACATAAACTTTATTGTCCTTTTTTGCTTGTTTCATACCCGCAGCTATGCCAGCGCCTATTGATAGACCATACCCCAACGAACCCGTGGACACTTCTATGCCAGGAAGTTCTTTATCTTTTGCAGGATGTCCTTGAAGCCTACTGCCCGCTTTTCTTAATGTGCATAACTCGTCAGGACTAAAGCATTCAAGTTGAGCTAAAACCGCATAAAGAACAGGGCAAACATGCCCCTTAGACAACACAAAATAATCTCGATTTGTGTCTTTTGTATCTTTAGGGTTAAATCTCATATGATTAAAATACAAGTCTACTAGAAGCTCAACCGCAGATAAACTCCCTCCGGGATGTCCCGAGCCTGCAAGCTCTAGCATTTTAATAATATCTTTCCTGACATTTGCCGATACTATCTTTAAGCCTGAAATCTCCATCGTAAAAGCTCCCATAACATTATTTTTTACTGACTATTTTTTCTTTAGGCAATGACTTTAGAACAGATTTAACAACTCCGCTTATGGCAGAATCTTCATCCCAACTTTCATTATTAAATGAATCTGACCATACAATTTGTCCTGTTTCAACGTCTGTCATCCGTGCCGAAATGCCAATACTAACGGTATATTATACACAATCCCATCATAAACCGGCATACCTGCCCAACGGTATCGGCGGCGGTATCTTCCAGGGTATCCGTAATAGAAACCATTGTCTATCCACTCTTCCCTTACTCTATAAAAAGATGTTACGCTGCCCTCTATAATACAGTCCGCCTTTACATTAGGGTCTGAAACGACATTGTAACCGCTAGCTAAAAGGTCTTGTATAAATGTATTTTGAACAGCGTCGCTAATACCCCTATATCTTTTTACAGAAGAAAACTGCCCCACTCTAACGGTCTTAACTTTAGAAAAGTCGTAATCAGGCTTTACAACAGCGTTGTTCATAACGCACGATGAGCATAAAAACGATAAAGAAACGCAAAATAAAAAAATTTTTTTCATTAGCAACGATATTGTTGTTTTTCAATTTCTTTTATTTTATCTATTCTCTTTTGATGTCTTTCTTCAAAAGGCGTGTTCAAAAAAGTTTTTATCCTGTGGCAAATCTCGCTAAGAGTCACTGTTCTAGAACCTAAGCACAAAATGTTAGCGCAGTTGTGTTGAGAGGCAAGTCTTGCAGTATCTTCGTCCCAACAAACAGCGGCTATTATGCCTTTCACTTTGTTTGCCGCAACGGACATGCCTATTCCAGTACCGCATATAAGAATTCCCTTGTCTGCTTTTTTATTAGCGACAGCTTCTGCAACTTGCACGGCAAAGTCAGGATAATCGCAGCTACCTTGCCCATAAAAACCAAAATCTTCAACTTCATATCCCATATCGTGCAAATATTTTTTTACTGTGTCTCTTATTTCCGACGCAGCATGATCAGTGCCAAACGCAAGTTTTTTTATATTTTTCATTTGTATTCTCAAATATTTTTATTTAGAGTACTTTACGAGTTTTGTAAAAGATTCCGCTTCCAAGCTTGCTCCGCCCACAAGACCGCCATCTATATCAGACTGTTTCATAAGATCGGAAACATTTGTCGGATTTACAGAACCGCCATAGAGGATTCTTATTTTTTGAGAGGCATCGCCATACATTTGACTATATACCTTTCTTGTAAAAGCATGCACTTCCTGAGCCTGATCAGGAGTTGCAGTTTTACCTGTTCCAATAGCCCATACAGGCTCGTAAGCTATAACTATGGTTTCGGCTTGCTGTGGAGTAAGCCCGGCAAGTCCTTCTTTTATTTGTTTTTCTATAACTTTAAACGTGATATTCTGCTCTCTTTCTTTAAGTGTTTCTCCTATGCATATCACCGGAATTAATCCTGCAGCAAGAGCAGCGTTTGTTTTTTTGTTTACAGTTTCGTCTGTTTCATTAAAATACTGTCTGCGTTCGGAATGTCCTATTAAAATGTAAGAACATCCTGTGTCTTTTACCATAGCAGGAGAAATCTCGCCTGTAAACGCACCTTTAGTCTCCCAAAATAGGTTCTGGGCGCCGACATTGATGTTTGAACCCTTAACTTCATTATTTACGGCATAAAGAGCCGTAAAAGTGGGACAAATCAAAACCTCTACATCCGTAACGTCGGCAATTGAGCTTTTCAACGCTTTTACAACACCAACAGATTCTGCGACTGTTTTGTTCATCTTCCA
>JAISDY010000131.1 GCA_031264425.1 Endomicrobium sp.
GGTCTATGCCTGAAGTCTGCTGACCTAACAAAAACAAATCAAATTCAGGATTTAAGCTAAACAACCAGTCATTATCTAACTCAGACCTCAATATTATGCCTAACGGTATGTATAAATACATTGAATATCTGTCATACCCCCCAAATTTGGTAGAGTTTCCATCTTTAATATAATTGTAATCATTTATTCTATTAAACAATCCTCTAAAAGCACATCCTAAATAGGGCATTACTACATATGCATTATCATTGAAAAGCAACGCCAAACCGTATAATAATCTATGCTCCTGATACCAATCCGTACGGCAATTTACTTTGAATTTTACCTTTCCATCTTGAGAACCTCCGTCATAAATAAGGTTTCCAAAAGAAAGATCCACTTGATATGACCAAAATGAGGATTTCTCGGTACTTTTACGTGATAAATATTCGTAAGATAACCCGTACCTTTCTCCTTCAATAGACATGGATTCCTCACCATTCACAACTTCTTGGTACTTATATCCGCTTATTTCAAAGCCAATAGAATGTTCTTTATTTCCTGTTGCAGCCAAAGACTTTATCGCGGCTAAGCAAATAAGAAAAAATAATAAGAGTAAATTTTTATAGCAAAACATTCCACTCCCTTATTTAATATTAAAAGTTATTTACATTTCATGATTTTACAAAATTTAGTTGATATTTTGGTGGGCAACGCTCATCATGAGCTTAATTCTGTTAATTTGATTGGTTTCACTAAGTCCGGAATCATAATCAATAGCCACTATATTTACATCGTTGTACCGATATTTTAATTCTTTCATAACTCCTTTGCCCGTTATATGATTTGGCAAACAACCGAACGGCTGCACACATAAAATATTTTTGGTATCGTTTTCTATAAGTTCAAGCATCTCAGCAGTTAAAAGCCAACCCTCGCCTGCTTGATTGCATACGGAAACAATCTCAGACGCTTTCTTTGCCAATTCCTTTGTGGTTTGAGAAGGGCTAAAATTTTTGCTTTTCTTTAGCGCCTTTCTTATAACCGCCCGCAACGCCTCTATATATTTGTTTGTTATAAGCGATATTATTTTGACTCTAAAATTGCCCTCAAGATATTTATGTTGATAAATATTGTCCAATATCATATATAACATCGTATCCATCAGATTAGGAACCACAACCTCAGCCCCTTCTTTTTCCAAAGAAGAAACTAAATTATTGTTTGCTGTCGGGTGAAATTTAACCAAAACTTCGCCAACAATCCCAACTCGAGGTTTTTTAACTTTTTTGACGGCTACACTGTCAAAATCTCTTACTATTTCTTTCACAGTTCTTCTAAAATTAAACCATGTGTTCCTGCTTATAATGCCCGAAAGACGCTTAAGCCACGACTCCGTCAAAGCGTCAGTTTGCCCAATGTAAAACTCATAAGGACGCATGCGATTTGAAAGTTTCATAATCAAATCGCCGTAAATAATAACTAAAATAAAATCTCTGATCATTGGAAATGAAAATCCAATAGATTTGTTTTGCGATGCTTTTGAAGTGCTTAAAGGAAACACGGGTACTTTTTCAAACCCGGCTTTACTAATTGCTTTCTTTAAAAGACAAGAATAATTTGTAGCTCTGCAGGCGCCACCCGTCTGAGAAATTACCAAAGCCGTATTATCCAAATCATACTTACCGGACTTTAAAGCGTTAATAAATTGCCCTATGATTATTATTGACGGATAACATGCGTCATTGTTTACGTACTTAAGACCTTCTTCAACGTCATTTGCCGAAACTTTTGACAAAACCTCTAATTTTACCCCATATTTACGAAAAATTGGCTCTGCCAAACTAAAATGTATAGGAGACATTTGGGGACATAAAACCGTATAAAAATCCTTTGTGGTTTTTTCTACTTTTGAAGGATTTGTATTTTCAGTTTCAGAAACATTTTCATCAAGTTTTAACGATTTATTTTTCTTCATGGACGCAAACAAAGAGCGTATTCGTATTTTCACAGCGCCAAGATTAGATCCCTCGTCTATTTTCAAAATAGTGCAAATTTTTCCATATTTAGAAAAAATATCTTCAGTTTGTTCCGCACTGATCGCATCCAATCCGCATCCAAAAGAATTGAGCTGAATCATTTCCAGATTCTCGGTTTCACAAGCGACTTTTGCCGCACGGTACAATCTTGAATGATATGTCCATTGATCAACAAAAGTGACTTTTGATAAAACTCCCGCCAAATGAGAAACGGAATCCTCAGTTAGCACAGGAATTCCCTGCGATACTATAAAATCAGCTATACCGTGATTTATGATTGGATCAAGATGATACGGTTTCCCACCAAGAATAACAGCGGTGATACCTTTTGTTTTGACTTCATTTACAAGAAGTTCCCCTTTTTTTCTAATATCTTTCTTGAATAAATTAAGAGCCGCCCTCGCTTTTAAAACTGCCGTTCTTAATTCCCTCCTGCTTATTTTAAAACCTCTGAGTTCATCGGAAAGTCTGCTTATAAGCCTTTTTACATTGTTAAAGGGGAAGAAAGGTTGCAAAAAATTTACTCCATTTTCTTTTAACGAATCCATATTTAGACGAATAACTTCAGGGTAACCTGAAACTATAGGGCAATTATAATGGTTGTTCGCCTCTTTAAATTC
>JAISDY010000086.1 GCA_031264425.1 Endomicrobium sp.
AAGGCAGTGTTGCCGACATAACAATAATAGATACTAAATATCACTATGATTTTACTAAAGAAAGCATATTTTCAAAAAGCAAAAATTCGCCTTTTATAGGAAGAAAGTTTAAAGGCGGCGCTGTTATGACCATAGTAGGCGGGAACATAGTCTGGCAGAAATAATAGCGAGGATTAAGAGTGTGCACAGTTAAAAGATTTGATAAAAGTTACGAGATAATTTCAAATAAAGAAGTTTGTAAAGGTTATTTTGAATTAGAAGTTAAAGCAGGCGATGTTTTAAAACATTGCTCTCCCGGGCAATTTTTTATGATAGAAGTTCCCGGTATTTTTTTACGCAGACCAATAAGCGTGTATTCTATAAAAAAAGATACATTGAGTTTTTTGTATAAAGTCGTAGGCAAAGGCACGATGATTCTTTCTGGTATTTCCTCAGGTGAAATACGTCTTTTAGGACCATTGGGCAAAGGTTATGATTTAGAAACTTGCAAGGCTTTTAATCATGTCATTGTCGCTGGCGGTACAGGAATAGCTTCGGTGCATTTTCTCGCCATGAAATTAGGCAAGAAAGGGACATTATATTATGGTGCTCGTTCATCAAAGGATTTGTTGTGTCTTGATAAGTTTGAGAAATTAGGCTGGAAAATAGAAGTCTCAACGGAAGACGGTTCAAAAGGGCATAGAGGTTATATAACGGACGTATTAGAGAAGAATTTAAAATCTGACGACATGATATTTGTTTGCGGTCCAACTCCAATGTTAAAAAGGGTTATGGAGATTGCCAAGCTTAAGAATGTAAAAGGTTTTGCATCATTGGAGGAAAAAATGGCATGTGGATTAGGTAATTGCCAAGGCTGTGCCGTAAAAGTGGCTGGCAAAATAAAGATGACGTGTAAAGATGGTCCCGTATTTAAAATAGAACAAGTGGAATTATAAATGGTAGAATATTTTCATAGCAATAATTTTGTTTTGTACAAAGGCGATTGTATAAAAGTATTGCAAGGGCTTTCCGAAAATTCCATAGATATGATATTTGCTGATCCTCCATATTTTTTGTCAAACGGCTCTTTCACGTGTCGTTCAGGAAAACGCGCAAGCGTTAAAAAAGGTGATTGGGATATAGGGCATGGTTCTATTAAAAATTTAGAATTTCATATAGAGTGGCTCAAAGAGTGCAAAAGAGTTCTAAAAGATAATGGAACTATTTGGGTAAGCGGAACATATCATTCCATTTATCAGTGCAGAGTAGCGCTTGAAATAAATGGATACCATTTCTTAAACGATATAATTTGGTTCAAGCCAAACGCTGCCCCAAATTTAAGCTGTCGTTTTTTTACAGCAAGCCATGAGACTTTGATATGGGCGCGTAAAGACAAGAAAGGCAAACATACTTTTTACTATAATTTAATGAAAAATGGAAAATGGAAGGAAGATTCTTTAAAAAAAGACGGAACGCAGATGCGCAGCGTGTGGTCAATTGGAACTCCAAAACCTTCTGAAAAACTATTTGGCAACATCCGACACAAAAGCCTTTAGACTTGTTGAAGAGAATTGTTTTGGCGAGCACAAATGAAGGATATACTGTGCTTGATCCTTTCACGGGCAGTTCAACAACCGGAATAGCTGCTGTTATAAACGGTAGAAAATTTATTGGGATTGATACTGAAGAGAAATATTTAGATTTATCTGTAAAAAGGTATAAAGGTTTAGTTTCAGGAGATAATGAAGATAAGACTTTAAATCGCTTGCATCATAAAATTTTTGGACAACAATATCTTCTTGAAAAAAGTGGAAAATATAGAGTGAATAAAAGAAAGAAATGAAGATAATCGCAAGGACTAATGCAATAATTAATTTGCGTAAATACGTCGGGCAGAATTTAAGAGATTTAGCCCTGAAGCACAAGATTACGACTTTTGAAACAGGCAAATAAAATAAAGGTTGGAAAGGTTTAGTTCTTGAAAAATTGGCAGGATTGGATACTAATATCTCAAAGGCTCCAAACGGATTGAATTTTGAGCTGAAGTCAGTAAGTTTTTGCGAACGTAAAGGCGAATTTGTGCCAAAAGAGACAATGACAATAACTATGATAAACCCTAAAGAACTTTTAGATATGGAGTTTTATGATAGCCATTGTTGGTCAAAATTAAAGTCAATAGTTTTTTGTGCAGTCAAGTGGAATGGCAAAAATGCTGAAGATACGGAATTGTTGAAAGTAACAAGTTTTGACTTTACAAACGATGGTAATTTAATTGCAGAGATAAAAAAGGATTATGATTTTATAAGAAATAAGCTCAAAAGTAGTGGATTTGCTTCTTTAACAGGCAAAGATGGAAAATGGATACAAGCAAGAACAAAAGGCATTGGGCACGGCTCAATTACAAGAGCTTTTTATGCGAGAAAATCTTTAGTAAAGAGAATATTTGATAATTCAAAATGAAACCTGATTTAAGTATAGAATTTGCTGGGATTAAATTTAAGAACCCTGTGTTTACGGCATCGGGAACTTTTGGCTATGGTTATGAGCTTGCCGATTTAATACCTTTGGAAAAGCT
>JAISDY010000126.1 GCA_031264425.1 Endomicrobium sp.
CTTTGCTATAAGCTCTATTATCTCGTCTCCGCCCGCCGCAGTAAAAATATTCCCGGTTGGCAACCGGTATCGCTCAGATAGAGATTTTTTCAAGTCAAAAGAGCTTGAATCAGGATAAAAAAATACCTTATCAAAATTATCTCTTAACGTCTTAAGAGCTTTTTTTGAAGCTCCTAAAGAATTTTCATTTGACGCAAGTTTTATAACTTCCTTAAGATTATATTCTCTTTTTATCTCGTCTATAGGTTTGCCTGCAATATAAGGCTTGAACTCATCGCAAGTTTTTCTAATAATGTTTTGTATATCCATATTACGCTCTTGGGTAGCTGCCCAAACTTTTTACAAAAATGCTCTTGCTTTCCAAACTTTTTATTGCCTTAACTATATTCTGGTCTTTAACATGCCCCTTAAAATCAACAAAAAACATATATTCCCAAGCTTTTTTCTTAGTCGGGCGAGATTCAATTTTTGTTAAATTTACATTATTCTTTTCAAAAATTTCAAGCGCCTCGCACAAAGCTCCAACTTTATCTTTAACTATAAAAACTAAACTTGTTTTATCTTTGCCACTAGGCTCAGTTGAAACCTTGCCTATAACAAAAAATCTTGTAAAATTTTCTCTAGTGTCCTGTATTCCTTTTTGCAAAATATACAAATCATAAATTTTAGCCGCCACTTCAGAAGCTATAGCTGCAGAAAAATCCTCTTTAGAAACTTTCTTAGCAGCTTCCGAAGTTGAAGAAACGGGTATTAATTCCGCATCAGGATAATGTTTTGTTATCCAGCTTCTGCACTGAGCCAAGGCATGAGTATGAGAATAAATCCTTAAAATTTCTGCTTTAGGATCTTTAACAAGAAAACACTGCTCTATTTTTAAGCTTATCTCAGCGCAGATTTTAAGTTTAGTTTCAACAAGCATGTCCAAAGTTATGTTTACGGATCCTTCGTTAGATTTTTCTACCGGAACCACGCCAAAATCCGCCCTACCGCTTTCAACTTCTGATAGAACTTCAAGAGGAGTAGTTGCCGGAATAAAGTATCCCGAAGACCCAAAATTATTAATTGCCGCTTGATGCGAAAATGTCGCCCAAGGACCCAAGAATGAGACTTTTGTCGGAGTTTCAAGCTTTCTGCAAGCGCTTATTATTTCTGTGTATATATTTTTAAGCGCTTCTTCTCCCAAAATGCTTTTGGAGGAAGTAATGTTCTTTAAAACTTCCTTTTCGCACGAAGGAACATAAACCACGCTTCCCGACCTAAAATCCCGATTATTTTTTGCTTTAGCAATATCTAAAGCAAGGTTCCCTCTTTTGTTCAAAAGTTTTGCTATTTCTCTGTCAACTTTGTCTATAGATTTTCTGGTTTCCTTCAAGTTTGAAGACATACTAATCCCTCCGAATAAAACGTATAATGTTAATGTCAAATATTATACTAAACTAATAAATATAAAAGAATAATTTGAATATTGTCGTCTTTGACATACTAATGTAAAAGGTTTGTAATTTTATATTACAGAAAGAAGTCTCTCTGTGCAGCAATCTCGCCTGTAAGAGAAAAATAATTGTTCATTATGGTAAGTGCATTGGTTAACATCAAAAATCTCGCTAACACCACAGCTTTCCAACTTATCGCGAAGTATCGCAGATAAATCCAGTTTACCGTTGATAAGTTTAATATTAAACTTATCTTCCATTTCAGCTCCAGTTTTGTAACAACAAGAACGAATATGAGGACATATATAAACTTTTATGCTTTTAGGACTTATACAAAAGTCATTTATTAATACTCTTATCGCATTCTCAACTATTCCCAGATAAAGTCCTTTCCAACCGACATGTACCGCAGCTTTAACTTCACCATCGCTAGAAGAAATAAGAATAGGAACACAATCAGCGGTAAAAATACCCAACAATAAATTTTTATCGGCTGTTATTAAACCGTCGCAATTATCAATAACGGTATTTTGGTCAGAGCGCTTAACAACTTTTACATTATTCCCATGAACTTGATTGGCAAGAACTAAATCCGCAGGATTTAAAGCCGTTGACCGAAGGAAAGAATCTCTTTCAGCCTTGTTCTTCATATTCCCGGCTGATTTAGTAGTTGTAAAATGTTTGTAAGGAAAATTTGCAGAGAATATAAAATTCATCTTTATGGTTTGATATTTTTTCTTCCTATAGTAATTAAATCTTTTTCTAATAGCTTATATTCATTGAGGTTATAGGGGCTACCCTCCAGATTATTTTAGGAATTTTGGCTTCCAATATGTGTACGCTGGTTTTGACGGCTCAATATTTTCTGACTGAGAAGAAATCTGTTGTGAAAAGAAGTCGGGCTGTATCTCTTTTTTCTCTTTTGGATCTTCTTTAGAATCTCCAAGTTGAAATCCCGTAGCAATAATTGTAATTTTAATTTTGTCGTCAAGTCTGTTGTCTATAGTGTGTCCAAAAAAAACATGACCGTTAATACCGTAACTCTTTATGTCGTTAAATATCTCTTGAAGTTTTATTGCGGCAATATTTGAATTTGTAGTTATATTCACCAATGCCTTTGTTGCTTTTGAAATATCGTAATTGTCCAAAAGAGGACTTGTTACGGCTTTTTTAACAGCCTCTTTAGAATCTGATCCGGAACTTTCGCCTATGCCAATTAAAGCGGTTCCTGAATTTAACAAAATATTTTTTACGTCTGCAAAATCTCTGTTAATCTCACCAGTAACCGTTATAACGTCCGTTATAGCCTGAATGCTCTGCCTTAAGACATCGTCTATAATATGATAAAAAGCGTCAAGAGCCACCCTCTCGTTTATAACATTAAAAACTCTTTCGTTTGGAATAACTATTAAAGCGTCCGTATATTCTTTAAGATTCTTTATTCCGTCTTCAGCTTGCTGCATTCTTATTTTACCTTCGTGTTCAAAAGGTTTTGTAACAACGCCGACGGTTAATATCCCCGCTTCTTTTGCAAGTTTTGCAATTATCGGAGCAGCTCCTGTTCCTGTTCCGCCGCCCATACCCGCAGTCACAAAAACCATATCCGCACCGACAAGCCTTCCATTTATTTCTTCAATACTTTCTTCCGCCGCCTGCTTGCCAACTTCAGGGTTCCCTCCTACGCCAAGACCTTTTGTTATTTTTTCGCCTATCTGCAAAATATCCGGGGCAGACGATTTGAGCAATGCTTGCGCATCGGTATTTATGGCAACAAATTCCACATTGCCGACATTAGCGGCAATCATTCTATTGACGGCATTGCAGCCGCCGCCGCCAACACCCATTATCTTTATTACGGCTGGCTGTCCCGTATTCATATCTTTTGAAGGCAACACTAATTTTATACTCATTTAGAAAACTTCCTCAAACCATTTTGATATTTTAGACACCACTCCAATCTTTAAAGACTTCTTTTCCGAATAAAACCTTGAATTTGAAAGGTTTGAAGCTACAGTTCCTATCGCCGTAGTATAAGACGGATTTAATAATATTTCGTCGCGACCCACAACCTTGTCTAAATTTGGGGTTCCAGTCCTGACCGAGCAATTAAACGCTTTTTCAAAAGCCTCAGCAAGACCGGGAAGACTGCTGCTGCCGCCCGTAAGAATTATTCCTCCGGAAAGAAATTCATCTCCGTAATTATTTTTTTCCGTTAATTCTTTTATTTCGTATAAAATTCTATCCACTCGGGGCGTTATTATAGTGTTTACAAGCTCATGCCTGTTGCACTTTTTTATATTCCTGCCGTCTGCGGCTCTGTATTCAAATTCTTCATTAATAAAATCGGTATAAATAAACGCAGCGCCATACTTTTCTTTAATTTCTTTTGAAACAGAGTAAGCGGCTCTCAATCTATGACCTATGTCTCTTGTGATATAGTCGGAGCCATCAAGAATTTCGTCCGTATGTCTTATTATTCCATCAACATAATGAACAAGCCCCGTGGTAAGCCCGCCAAAATCAATGACAAGGCAGCTCAATTCTTTCTCTTCTTTGGTAATCAGAATATCGCTGGCAGCCAAATATCCGTAAACCCTATCGTCACAACTTACGCCTACGGACGCCATCGCTTTGTTTATGTTTCCTATATTGCTGCTTGAGGCTATAAAAGCATGTACGTCAACTTCTATATAAGTCCCTTCCATTCCGATAGGATTTTGTATTCCTCTTTGTTGGTTTAGTATATATTCGCGTGGAACTATCTGCAATATTTCTTGATCCGGATCCATTCTTATCTGTTTTCTTGCGCTTTCCAAAGCGTTCTCTACGGTTTCTTCAGTAACTTCTCTATTGGAATAGTTGATGTTTGCCACGCCTTTGGAATTTCTGGAATGGATAAAATTGCCTCTCAAAGCGACAATAACTTTTCCTATCTGACCACCGGCAACTTTCTCAATCTCTTCAAAAGCCTTGCCTATTGCAAGAGCCGCTTCCTGTATGTTAATAACGGCTCCGGCTTTAATTCCATCGCACGGCATTGAAACCGCGCTAAGAATTTTTGAAATCCTTGTCGCCTCATCGCAAATGCCAGCAACGCAACAAACTTGATTGCTACCAATATCAAGACCTGCCACAAGATTTTTTTTGGACATTTTTAATCCTCTACCGACAAATAATTATGTTTATGCGTTAAAGTTGAATTTATTCCGCCAATATTCCAGCGACAGGTTTTACAATAATTCTGCCGGAAGAATAAAGATTCATATTTATATACTCTATTTGTTTATATCTGGAGATCGTATCCTCGTAAACTTTTCGGAATTTTTTAAATTTATCTAGCAAATGTTCGGGCATTTCTTCCCCCCAAATAATCGTCATGTTGTCTGCAACGACAAAAATAATATCGTCCGTATTATTTATTCTCATTGCTAAAATATTGTCTAAAAATCCGTCGCAAACAAATTTAAATCTCTTTATAAAATCCAAAAGACGCTTCCTCTCTTCATCGCTTTTATAGACAATCTTAGGAATTTTCATCTCACTCATAAAACCGCGGAGAGGAAACGGCTTATCGTCAAAATCTATTCCGCGAATTTCGCCGTTTTGCATTACAAAAGCCTCCGGCACTCTTTCATAAAGTTTTATTTTAATCTTTTGCCACCGCCTGTTAATGACAATATTTTTCAGCTCCGGCTTTAATTTTTTTATCTCAGACTCCGTCTCAGATAATTTCACTTTTAAAATATTATCGCCAATTTTAAAAGGAATAAGCTCCTTTATTTCAGCCTTTGTGATATTTTTAGCGCCGACTATATCTATATCCTTTATAGTCATTTTATCGGATTTATAAGCTATGCCCAGCAGTTCGTTTATGCCAAAATATAAACCGTAAACAATTCCTCCAAAAAACACCGTATAGAAAAAAATCTTAAAAATTTTTTTGCTTTTTTTATTTCTGGAATAGCCGCCGTTCGTATGAACTGCTTTATAAACGTAGCGGTTCCTTTTTTTTGCTGTCATATAAAGCGCTCTCCACAATTTTTAGAACCAAGTTATTAAAGTCATAACCGACGCTTTTACTTGCGTCCGGCAGGAGGGACGTCGCGGTCATACCCGGAATGGTATTATTTTCAAGAACCCAGATTTTGTTGCTCTTATCAACCATCATATCAACGCGGCATAATGTTTTACACTTAAAAATTTTAAAAATTTTTTCAGCATAGCTTTGAGTGCTTAAATAAACTTTGCCACTTATCCTTGCGGGAATAATATGCCTAGAACCGCCTTTTTGATATTTAGATTTAAAGTCGTAGAACTCTCCCTTAGGAATTATCTCTATAACGGGCAAAGCCTTTCCATTTAAAACTCCGACTGTAATTTCTTTTCCAGAAACAAAATTTTCCACCATTATTTCATTGTCGTACTT
>JAISDY010000018.1 GCA_031264425.1 Endomicrobium sp.
TTTATCCTGATTCAAGCTCTTTTGACTTGAAAAAATCTCTATCTGAGCGATACCGGTTGCCAACCGGGAATATTTTTACTGCGGCGGGCGGAGACGAGATAATAGAGCTTATAGCAAAGTTGTTTTTCAATCCTGAAGATGAGATTGTAATTTCAAAATATTCGTTTATAAGGTATGCAATGGCTATACGACTTATGGGTGCTAAATCTGTAGTAGTTCCGATGAACAAGGATTTTAAATATGACTTGCAGTCTTTGGCAAAAGCCTGCAACAAGAACACAAAAGCGGTCTTTGTAACAAAACCTAATAATCCTACGGGAACGTATAATACAAAAAAAGAATTTTCTGCGTTCCTAAAAGATTTGCCTTTAAACAAGTTTAGCGTTAAGCCTATAATAATTCTTGACGAAGCCTATTTTGAGTATGCGTCTTTAGAAAAGGATTATCCCGATGGGCTTGACTATTTAAAAGATAACACAAACTTAATAGTTTTTAGGACATTTTCAAATATTTACGGACTTGCGGGTTTGAGGGTTGCGTATGGTTTTGCCGGTGAGAAGATAGTGGATTATATTGAAAGAACAAGACCTCCTTTCAATGTCAATCTATTAGCGCAAGCCGCTGCTTCCGCGTCAATAGCGGATACAGATCATGTGGTGCGAAGCCAAAAGCTTGTGGCTAAAGAAAAACAGTATTTATATAAAGAATTTGAAAAAGTCGGCGTAAAGTATGTAAAATCAGCGGCAAATTTTGTTCTTTTCAAGCCCTTTCCCCTTGCGGGGAAAAATGTTTTTGCCAAACTTTTAAAAGAAGGCGTAATAGTAAGAGACATGGACGAATACGAGCTTCCAGAGTGGGTAAGAGTCACAGTAGGTCTTCACAAAGAAAACAAGTTGTTTATAGAGAAATTAAAAAAAAATTTGAACTACTAAAAAGGAATTTTTATGATAATAACGATGAAGCAAGGCGCAAAACCGAAAGATATTGCCATTGTTACGGAAAAGATTAAAGGGTTGGGATACAAGCCTCATATATCAAAAGGTAAAGATGTTACAATTATAGGCATGATAGGGCGACTACGCGGAAAAATATAAAGACGCTTTTGAGTCTATGGAAGTTGTTGAGCACGTAAGCGAGATACAAAAACCGTATAAACTTGCCTCAAGAGAGTTCAAGAAAGAAAGCACTATAGTTAAAGTGAGTAGAAATGTTGAAATCGGTGGAAAAAAATACATGTTATAGCCGGACCTTGCGCAATTGAAACCAAAGAACAGATGTTTACTACCGCAAAAATAGTTAAAGATGCGGGAGCGACAATAATCAGAGGCGGAGCGTATAAGCCAAGGAGTTCTCCGTACGCTTTCCAAGGGCTTGGAGAGAAAGGGTTGAAATATTTAAATGAGTCTGGTTCAAAGCTGCATATGCCTACTATTAGCGAAGCTATGACTGTTGAGCAGGTTGAGATTGTTGCAAAATATTGCGATATAGTGCAGATTGGCGTGAGAAATATACAAAATTACGATTTGTTAAAAGCGGCCGGAAAGCAAACAAAGCCTGTTCTTCTAAAGAGGGGTATGGCTACAACAATAAAAGAGCTTTTGCTTTCTGCGGAATATATTCTTTCGCAGGGAAATTATAACGTTATTCTCTGTGAAAGAGGAATAAGAACATTTGAAACTGCCACAAGATTTACAATAGATTTAAATTCAATTCCGGTTATAAAAAAACTATCGCATTTGCCGGTAGTTTTAGATCCGTCGCATGGCATTGGCATAAGGGAACACGTCCGGACCTCAAAGTTTGCTGCCCGACCAGTTTAAAACTTTGATGAAAGAACTTGACTTGGTGGCAAAGGCTGTGGATAGGGAGCTTTTGGATTGACGCTAAATGTGAGTATAGTCGGTTTAGGGCAAATAGGAGGCTCTTTAGGGCTTGCTTTAAAAAGCAAAACTTTAAAGGACCGCTATTATGTAACAGGCATAGCAAGGAAAAAAGAAACTTTAAAATTGGCGCTGTGGATGAAGTGTCTTTATCTTTAGCGTCGGCAAAAAATTCCGATATTGTAGTTATATGCACGCCTGTTGACACAATCGCCTCCATATACAAAAAGCTTATTAAAATTGTAAAAAGAGACACTGCAATTACCGACTCCGGCAGTGTAAAATATTCAATAGAGCGCGAAATAAACAATATTAACGGCAAAGTTTCTTTTGTCGGCTCTCACCCGATGGCAGGAAGGGCAAAAAACGGACTTAGTTCTGCGTCGGCAGATATGTTTAAAGATGCGAAAGTCGTTATAACGCGGCGATATGGCAAATCTGAAAACACTGTGTCCAAGATTTGGAAGGATGCCGGTGCTAAAATTGTAAAAATGTCTGCAAAAAGCCACGACGATCTGGTTGCTTTTACAAGCCATTTGCCTCACGTTATAGCTTTTTCGTTAAATAAAACTTATAAAAAAATAAAAAAGAAAAACCCGCATATTGACGATCTTATTGCAGGGTCTTTTAAGAGTATAACAAGAGTATCCGTTTCAAGTGCGGATATGAGGGCTCCTATTTTTGTTTCAAACGCTAAAAATATTGATAAGTACTTAGGCGAGTTTATAAAAGAGCTTAATATTTTTAAGAGAAACCTAAACGACAAGAAAAAAATTAAACAAGAAATTCTTAAGACTCAAATAGGCTAGAGGATATGGACATAACCGGAAGAATCAAAGGTATAAAATATAAAAAGATAATAGATAAGGATTTAAATAAATCTAGTTTAGAAAAATTTGATATAAACTCAGCTTCGTCAACTTCTTTGATATTTGATAAGCAGAATTTATTTGCGGTATCAAAATGGGTTTCTCCAAAAAGGACACGTTCGTATCCTTATGAAAGGATATATGATTCTATGCATATATCTAAAAAAATCACCGTAATTCCCATTATAAAAGATGAGGGGAAAAATGGAGATAGGGATTTCTTGCAATGGGATACTGTTTCTTTGATATCACTGCTGGATATTTGCGTGATTTTTGCCTATTATTCTCATGCAAGTGTAAATAAGTCAACAAGTAAAATTACGAATCAGAAATTTGACAATGATTACGTTTTATCAAAAATAAAAGAGATTGAAGAGTATCACAGCTCCGGGTTACATTGGAATCTGAAGGAATTAGCGGATTTAAATCGCATAGTGGATAAAGCAAAGAGTAGTTACTTGAAAATAGAAGAAGAAACAAAGGTAAGGTTACATAATTTTAATGGAATAAATAATTTTGAAGATAAAATTGCCAAAGATATTAAGGATTTTATGGAGTTTTCAAGAACGAAATCAGAAAAAGCTCAAAACAGAGAATATAAAACTATACAATCAAAAGAAAACTTGAACACTTTATCAAAATCTAAAATAACAATTCAAAATTATTTAGGCGGGAAATATTTTTTTACCGTTGATGAAGTTGAGTTAAATAAAAACAGTGTGAATCTTATAGAAAATAAGCATAGCAAAAATTCAGTTTTGCCAAGTGAATCTGTGTCAAAGACGGATTAATTAAGATGATTCTTTATTCCAATCTTACTTCCGTTAAGGTAGATGGCGCTCCTATGAAAAGCGCGGCTACTTTAAGACTAACTTCCGACATCTTTATTGGCTCAATAAGTTCGGAGTCTGTTAAAGAAGATATTGTTGATAGTTTTAAGACAAACGATTTATCTGAAAAGCAAAAAGTATTTATAGAATGTCTTTTTAAAGAAGCTAATGAAAATAGTTTTATAGTACAAATTTGCGGGACAAAACAATGATAAAGAGTCCATTAAGATATCCGGGTGGCAAAAGTAGAGCTGTTGATTTAATATCAAGTCTTGTTCCTGACTTTGATGAGTACAGAGAACCTTTTTTGGGCGGCGGATCATTATTTATAAATTTAAAATAGATATTTCCAAATAAAGTTTTTTGGATAAATGATTTATATGAAGAATTGTATAAATTCTGGAAATACAGTCGCGAAGATATGCGCGGATTAGTTGATAAAATTTGCGAGTGGAAATCTAAATATGCCAATGGTAAGAAACTTTATAAGTTTCTTAAAACTAATACGGCTAATTTTAATGATTTGGAAAAGGCGGCTTCCTTTTTTATATACAATCGTATTACATTTTCAGGTACGAGTTTAAGCGGCGGTTATAGTGAATCGGCTTTTACTAGTCGTTTTACGGAAAGCAGCATATTAAGACTGAAAAATATTGAAGAAATAGTTAAGGATGTGAAAATTACCAATAGCGATTATGAGAAAGTTCTTAATGCAGATGGAGATTCTGTTTTTATTTTTTTAGATCCTCCATATTTTTCGGCAAGGAAATCCGCTTTATACGGGAAGAACGGTAATTTGCACAAAAGTTTTGACCATGAACGTTTTGCCAATGTTATGAAAAATTGCAGACATAAATGGCTAATCACGTATGACAATAGCGACTATATAAAAATTTTATTTTCTTTTGCGAACGTTTTTTCGTGGAATTTGACATACGGTATGCGCAATGTAAACGGTAGAGGTAAGCAAGTTGGAGAAGAGATATTTATTTCAAATTACTTAACATCTCTGCCAGACCAAAATGATTTTAAATTTTTTGAACGTAAAGATAAAACGCTAAAATGCGTAAATACAATTTGGAAGAGTTGACAATGGATATAAAATTAAAAAAAGTAAATTCTGTTTCTGGTGTTGTTGAAGTTCCCGCGGATAAGTCTATAACGCATAGAGCCGTTATGTTGTCATCTCTTGCCGAAGGCGATTCTATAGTTAGAAATTATCTTCTTTCCGACGATTGTAATAGGACTATAGAGGCTTTTCGCCAAATGGGTGCGGAAATTAAAATTGATAAGGGGAATTTATACATAAAAGGCGTCGGGTTAAACCTAAAAAAACCACAAGACGGCAAATACGATATTTATGCCGGCAATTCCGGCACAACATCAAGGCTTATTTCCGGTATTTTGGCCGGGCAAGATTTTGAGACTACTATAACTGGCGACGAAAGTCTTTCAAAAAGACCAATGGGTAGGATAATAGAGCCGTTGTCTAAAATGGGAGTTGAAATACGTTCTAATGACGGGCTGTTGCCTCTTACTATAAAAGGAAAAAATCCGCTTAAAGCAATAAATTACATATGCGACAAATCAACCGCTCAAGTTAAGTCGGCAGTTTTGTTTGCGGGACTTTATGCAGATGCGCCCACAACTTATACCGAACCTGAAAAGTCTAGAGACCACAGCGAAAGAATGTTAAGAGCTTTTGGAGCGGATGTCAGAGTAAATGGAAATTCAGTTACAATTTATCCCGCCCAAAAACTG
>JAISDY010000046.1 GCA_031264425.1 Endomicrobium sp.
CAAGTTTTGGTTATTGATGACATGATTGGAATGTTTGACGATTTTACGCCGAAATTTGTTAAAAAGTACGCCAGTGTCAGCCAGATTATAAAAACTGCGGTAAAAGAATATATAGAGGAAGTTAAAGAAGGCAAGTTCCCAAAGGAAGAAAATACTTACAAATGAAAGTTATAAAAGATGCTTTACAGCTGCAAAAAGTTGCTTTTAAACACCTTATAAACGGTGATGAAATAGGTTTAATTCCTACTATGGGCGCCCTTCATGAAGGACATATTTCATTGATAGAAAAATCAGTAAAAAACGACGATATTACAATAGTTTCAATTTTTGTAAATCCCGTTCAGTTTGGTCCAAATGAGGATTATCTAAAATATCCGCGCCCTATAAAAAAAGATTTGGAAATCTGCAAAAGAAACCACGTTGACTACGTGTTTATGCCTTCGGTAAACAATATGTTCCCTCAAGATCATAAAACTTTTGTTGAGGTAAAAACATTACAGGACATAATGTGTGGCGCGTTTAGACCTGTTCATTTTAGAGGCGTAGCCACAGTGGTTTCAAAATTGTTCAATATATCTTGTGCTGATAGAGCTTATTTCGGTATGAAAGACTTCCAGCAGCTTAAGATAATAGAAAAAATGACTAAGGACTTAAATTTTAGGACAAAGATAGTTCCGTGTCCTATAGTCAGAGAAAAAAACGGATTGGCTCTTTCAAGTAGAAATTCTTATTTGAGCGATGAAGAAAGATTGTTGAGCTTGAATATTTCCAAAAGTTTAAAAGAAGCAGCCAAAGAGTTTAAAAATAAATCTTTAAACGCGGTTAAGAAAAAAGCTGTAAATAAACTTAAAAAAATCCCAAACAGTAAAATTGATTATGCGGAAATTGTTTCAGCAGACGATTTGTCACCTGCTGATAAAAATACGAAAAGAGCTGTTTTTACAGTTGCGGTTTGGGTAGGCAAAACAAGATTGATAGACAATATACAAATGACAAAATAAGAGTATATAAAATGATAAAATCGGATTATTTGGTTATAGGAAGCGGTATAGCCGGTCTTAGTTTTGCCTTAAAAGCGGCAAAATGTGGAACAGTTTCTTTAATAACAAAAAGAAAATTGTTTGACTCTTCTACCGGTAGAGCGCAGGGCGGGGTCGCTTGCGTTACTGATAAAATGGATACTTTTGAAGAGCATGTGCGCGATACTCTCGTTTCTGGTGCCGGTCTTTGCAATAAAGAGATGGTTGAAAAGATGGTAAAGGAAGCTCCAAGCAGAATAAAAGAACTTGTAAACCTTGGCGTTAAATTTACAAAGAAAGACGAATTTTCTTTTGAATTTGATTTGGGGTTGGAGGGGGGGCACAGCAAGAGAAGAGTTCTTCATGCGGGAGACGTTACGGGCGCTGAGATAGAAAAAGTTTTGATAGGTAAGGTTTGTAGATTTGAAAATATAAATGTTTATGAAGAGCATACCGCGGTTGATTTAATATTAGACGATAATAATTTTTGTTCCGGAGCACATGTCTTAAATAATGAAAACAATGAAGTGGAAGCATTTCAAGCAAAAGTTGTCGTTTTAGCTTGCGGTGGTTCTGGGAAAACTTATCTATATACTTCAAATCCCGATGTCGCTACGGGTGACGGTATAGCTATGGCTTACAGAGCTGGAGCTGACATTGCAAATATGGAGTTTGTTCAGTTTCATCCCACGTGTTTATACAACAGCGAAGCTAAATCTTTTTTGATATCTGAGGCTGTTCGCGGCGAAGGAGCTGTTTTAAGACTTAAAAATGGCGAACAGTTTATGGATAAGTACAGTTCTCAAAAAGAGCTTGCTCCCAGAGACATAGTCTCAAGAGCCATAGACACGGAGTTAAAAGCAAGAAGGGAAAACTTTGTTTATTTGGATATTATGTCAAAAAGCAGGGATTTCCTTGTCAGAAGATTTCCTAATATTTACGCAAAATGTCTTGAGTACGGCATAGACATGGCTAAAGATATGATCCCAATAATTCCTGCAGCTCATTTTTTTTGCGGGGGCATAAATATTGATGAACACGGAAGGACAAATATAGAAAATCTTTACGCTATTGGCGAAACAGCTTGTTCTGGGATACACGGAGCCAACAGGCTTGCGTCTAATTCCTTGCTTGAGGGGATAGTTTATGCAGATAGAGCCTATAAAGATTCTTTAAAACTTTTAAAGAGAGAACATTCTAAAATTAACGGCAAGGAAAATAAAATCAACAATTCTAAAAAGCCGTCACAGATTGTATTCATGCAGGAATGGGAAGAAATTAGGAGGTTAGCGTGGAGTTATTTAGGCATATATCGCTCAAACGAGAAACTTTTAAAAGCCAAAAAGAGAATAGATATTTTAAAAAATGAAATAGATAAATACTTTGCGGACGCTCCCGTAAGCGTTGACAGTATTGAATTGAGGAATATAGCATGTGTGGCGGAGCTTATACTGCGTTCCGCGATGCTTAGAAAAGAAAGCAGAGGACTTCACTTTAACGTTGATTATCCATTCATGTTATCTGAAGCTTATAATACAATCCTAAACATAAATAGAAAAGAAACGTTTACGCGTCCTTGCCGCAGAGGAATAGAATGGACATAATTAAAATTCGCGGCGCAAGGCAGCACAATCTTAAAAATATAGATCTTGATATCCCAAGAAAAAAACTTGTTGTTGTTACAGGCTTGTCCGGATCCGGAAAGTCTTCTCTTGCTTTTGACACCATATATGCAGAAGGGCAAAGAAGATATGTGGAATCTTTATCAGCTTATGCAAGACAATTTCTTGATCTTATGGATAAACCTGATGTGGATATTATTGAAGGCTTGTCGCCGGCAATTTCAATTGAACAAAGAGCTCCTTCGCATAACCCTCGTTCTACCGTAGGAACGGTTACAGAAATTTACGATTATTTAAGATTGTTGTTTGCAAGAGTAGGCGTTCCCCATTGTCCAAAATGCGGCAAAGAGGTAAAGCCGCAATCTGCTCAACAGATAATAGACGAGATTATGAAACTTCCTAAAGATACTATGATTCATATTTTTGCACCGCTTGTAAAAGGAAGAGCTGGAACTTACGAAGAACTTTTTTCTCGCCTTGCAAAAAACGGGTACTCCCGAGTAAGAGTTGACAACGATACTTACATGCTTGACGAAAAAATAAAGTTAGACAGATATAGAAAGCATTCCATAGACATAATTGTTGACAGAATAAAACTAAGCCAAGAATTGCGTTCAAGAGTGGCGGCGTCTATAGAAACGGTTCTTAAAGAATCAAGAGGGATAGTATCGGTCGCTATTATAGAAAACGGGAAAGCCGCTTCTGAAAATGTTTACAGCGAGCAATATGCATGCGTTGATTGCGGTATAAGCATTTCTGAAATAGAGCCTAGATTGTTTTCTTTTAATTCTCCTTTTGGCGCATGTCCTGAATGTGGCGGGCTTGGGAATAAAATAGAAATTGACGAGAGTTTGGTTGTGCCGGATAAAAGTCGTTCGTTAAAACAAGGAGCGATTATCGCATGGTCTGAGCCTATAACCACAAGAACCAACAGATGGAAAAACAGTTGGGGCGGTTATTATTGGGAACTTTTGTCAGAAGCGGCAAAAGATAATAAAATACCTTTAAACGTTGCATGGAAAGACTTAACAAGGAAACAGCAAGAAATACTTCTCTTTGGCAAAGACGACTTTGAAGGCGTTATAACAAACATGCAACGTCGTTACAGCGAGACGGAGTCTGATTTTGTAAGGGAAGAAATTTTTAACAAATACACGGGTCAAAAAATTTGCCCGTCTTGCAAAGGCAAAAGGCTTAAAAAAGAAGCTCTTTCAGTTCTTATAGACAATAAATCTATTGCCGACATAACTAAAATGTCTGTAGAAAAATCCTTTGATTTCTTTAACAAAATCAAATTTAGTGAAAAAGACAAAGAAATAAGCAAGACTATTTTAAAAGAAATACGCTCAAGACTGCAGTTTTTAAATAATGTAGGATTGGGCTATTTAAGTTTAGACAGAGAAAGCGGAACGCTTTCAGGCGGGGAAGCCCAAAGAATACATTTGGCTACTCAAATAGGTTCTGGTCTTACGGGCGTATTGTATGTTCTTGACGAGCCGTCCATAGGGTTGCACCAAAGAGATAATGATAAACTTTTGGAAACATTGATAAAACTTAGAGATTTAGGAAATACATTAATTGTTGTTGAACATGACGAAGATACAATGCGTGCCGCAGACTACATAATAGATTTGGGACCGGGAGCCGGAGTACACGGCGGGCATATAGTGGCTCAAGGCAGTGCCAAAGAAATAATAAAGTCAAAAAAATCTTTGACTGGACAGTACTTAAGCGGAGCTTTGTCAATTCCTATCCCAAAAAAGAGAAAACAGCTCCTAGACAAATGGCTTACGGTTGAAGGTGCGCAACAATTTAACTTAAAAAACTTAGATGTCCGCATTCCGTTAGGTCTTTTTGTCTGCGTCACAGGCGTGTCGGGCAGTGGCAAATCTACTTTGGTCCATGAAATAATATATAAAAATCTCGCCAAACAACTTTACGGAGCAAAAGAAACCCCCGGCAGGTTTAAGAATATGGAAGGTCTTGAGAATATAGACAAAGTTGTAATTGTTGACCAGTCGCCTATAGGAAAGACTCCAAGGTCAAATCCTGCGACTTATACCGGTGCGTTTTCAGTGATAAGAGATTTGTTTGCTCAAGTTCCCGAGTCAAAAGCTAGAGGTTATCAGCCCGGAAGATTTTCTTTTAACGTAAAAGGCGGCAGATGTGAAAATTGTCAGGGAGATGGGACGCTAAAGATAGAAATGCAATTTCTCCCAGACGTTTATGTAAAATGCGATGTCTGCGGCGGAAGAAGGTTTAATGAAGAAACTTTACAAGTAAGATATAGAGGTAAAAATATAGATGAAGTTTTAAATATGACAGTGGAGGAAAGCGTAAAGTTTTTTGAGAATATTCCAACTTTAAAAAGAATACTTTCTACGCTTGAAGACGTGGGGCGTGGGTACATAAAAGTAGGTCAGCCTGCGACTACTCTTTCAGGCGGAGAAGCCCAAAGAATAAAACTTGCCTCAGAACTTTCAAAAAGAGCTACGGGTAGGACGATATACGTTCTTGACGAGCCCACAACAGGCTTACATTTTGCGGACGTTGAAAAACTTCTTGAAGTGCTTCAAAGGCTTTCTTACGCAGGCAATACCGTTCTTGTAATAGAGCATAATCTTGACGTTATTAAAACCGCAGACTACATAATAGATTTGGGTCCTGAAGGTGGGGAAAGAGGCGGGAAAATTATTGCGCAGGGAACGCCTGAAGAGGTAATAAAAAATCCAAAATCTTTTACAGGACATTATTTTAAAGAACATATAAACCGCCACACATGTTAATTCTGTGTTAAGCTACAAAATCTAAATTTAGTGAGAGGGTAAAATGTTTTTAAATTTGATAATAAATGCCATAATATTTTCTATTTTTTATACGTTGATATTCTTGTTAATTTACAAAACAAAACTGCTTAAAATAAAATTTGCGCCCATATTCTTTTTTTCGGCAATTATGTACTTTCTTATAGCTTTTCTTCTTAAAAAGTATATCAATCTATGAAAATAGATTCTTCAAAAAATATTAAAGACTTACTTTTAAAAGATTTAAAAAAGTATGGTGAGCCCGTTTTTGCCAAGTTTACCCGAAAACTTTTAAATATTTGCGAAGGCAGGTACGCCCAAGACGATCTTCTTCTCGGAGTACGCGTGCCTAAACAAAGAGAATTGGCAGGGAAATATTCTGAATGTATAAGTTTGGAAGAAACTGAAAAGTTATTACAAGATAAAGTCCATGAGCTTAGATTTATTGCATTAGCTATTTTATCCAAAGAATATAAAAGAGCTGATAATAAACTTAAATCCAAAATAATGAAAATATATTTAAGAAATTATAAGTATATTAACAACTGGGACTTAGTTGACACATCTGCACCGCACATATCCGGGCATTACTGGTATAACAATAAATTAGACAAATTCTGGAAATTTGCCAAATCTGGTAATTTATGGAAGGAAAGAATAGCAATGCTTTCAACATTTTACTTTATCAGACAAAATAGATTTAACGAGACTTTAAAACTTGCTGAAGTGTTTTTAAATCATAAGCACGACTTAATGCACAAAGCCTCAGGCTGGATGCTTAGGGAAATCGGTAAAAGAGATAAAAAAGTTTTACTTTCATTTTTAGATAAATATTCCTCACTAATGCCCAAAACGATGCTCAGATATTCTATTGAAAAATTACCCAAGCAACAAAGGAAGTTTTACTTAAAAAAAGTTCTCATTTTGCTTGTCCTGCTGTGCGGGAACTTAGTTTCCATTTGCAGTGTCTAGAGGTCAACTTTTTATTCAAAGCGAGGATTAGTTTATGTCAACGGAAAGATTAGCAAAGTGGAGCAAAGAATCTAAAGAGTTTTTTAAAAAGCAAAAGATAATAGCGTAATTTTAGATTTGGTTATATCTTTTGGGTGCGCAAGCCAAACGGGCGAAGGATTTGAAGAATTAGTAAATACAATCAACAGTGAAGAAATTAAGAGAAAAGTAAAAAAGGTTGTTATAACAGACACATCGTACTTATACAGACATGACATCTCTGAATTTGCAAAGTATGCAGACCCAACTATTCCAACCATATGGTATCTAGTTAATAAAAAATGGATTGAAAAATTGATGGTGCCAATAGAATTAAAGTCATGGGCAAATGAAGTAAAGACAGATGCATTTAAAAAGTGGTTTGACAAAATACTAGTTGATTACAAAGATCAAGCAAACTTTAGAGATGCTGTGAATATTGAAGCTGCATATTTTTCAAAAGAATGTGGCATAGGAAATTTTAAGAATTGTAGGGATTTTTTGTTAGAAGAAACAGCTCATGCTTTGGCATTTCTCGATCGCAGAGTTGTTGTATATCCTATGGACATTGCAGATTCCATAAATCATGCAATGAACTTTTATGAGAAAAAATACACACATATAAAGTATAAACTTTCTTATGCAACACAAAAAAAGAAACGTTATGACAGTCACTACTATGATGAAATTGATAAAAGAGTATCTGATTTTATGAGTGGTAACATTAGAGGTCTTAATTTTTATGTGGTAAATAGAGATGGTGAATATGTTTACCAAAATAGGTACTTCGGTAAAATTGTAGGGAAAAATAATAATAAGGACATAGACCCTAAATCTTGGGAAGTATCAAAAAGAGTTATGGATAGTGAGACCTCAGAGGTTCTTGAAGAGGAATTTCAGAATATATATTACACGTCTTTTAAATCGCCCTTAATAATAAACAATAAAGTAGAAGGAGTAATAGGGTTGGCGATAGACATAACGGATAGGAAAAAGAGGGAAGAATTAGAGAACAAGTTAAAGATGAGGGAAGGGTTGTATAAGGTAGCCAAAGAAGTGTCGCACGACATAGCGTCCCCCGTTACAGCGCTGAAAATAATAGAAGAAGTTATAAAGGGAAACTGACAGAACAAGATGAAAGAATGCTAAATACGGCAATAAGAAGCATAGAAGAAATGACAAGGAAGATGTTGGATAAGTATAGGATAGAGAGGAGAAGGGAAGAAGGGAGAGAAGAGGAAGCGTGGAAGAAGAAAGAGGAGCAAGAGATATTGGTGAAAGAGACGGTGGGAGATATAGTAGAAAACATGAGGTATAGGAGTAAAGGGAAGGATGTGGAAATAGTGTATGATGAAAAAGAAGGAGAGGAGACGGAAGACTAAAAGGAGATAAGACAGACTTTAGAAGGATGATGATAAATCTAATAAAGAATGGAATAGAAGGGAAGAAAGGAGAGATAAAGGTTGCAACTAGGGTGGAAGAAGAGTATGTAGAGATAAGAGTGAAGGATAATGGGAAAGGAATGAGTAGAGAGATGGTAGAGAAGCTAGAAAGAGGGGAAGAGGTAGGAACAACGAAGAAAGAAGGGAATGGGATAGGGATGCAGCAGATAAGAGGAGTGATAAAAGAAATGAGAGGGAAGATAAAGATAGAGTCAAGAGAAGGAGAAGGGACGGAGTTTATCCTAACATTCCCAAAGGCTGAGAACCCAAGTACGATAAAGAGTTAAAGTTTAAATATTTTGATAAATAGTTAAGAAAGATTATTTGAATATTTCTATTACTTATTTTCTAATGCTTTTTTTACGGCAGCTGAAATACGTTTTCCATCAGCAGCTCCGTTTACTGCCGCTACGGCGGCTTTCATAACTACGCCAAAACTCTTATCTTCGGATGTATCTGCAACAGCCTTAATTTTATTGAATAATTCCTCATCGGACATCTCTGCCGGCAAATATTGTTCTATAACTTTTACTTCGTTTTGCTCTTTTTCAACAAGATCTTGTCTTCCGCCTTTTTCAAAACTTTCTATAGACTCTTTACGTTTTTTTATTTCGCTTCGCAACACCTTTAACACTTCTTCGTCGGTTATCTTGATGTTTTTCATATCGCGCATATTTATTTCGTTAAGAATGCTTCTTACAACATTTAACTTATTCATATCCTGCGCTTTCATGTAAGCTGTCAAATCTGACTTTAATCTTTTTATCATTTCCGTTTCTATCATATTAGCTCCCGTGCTACAATATTAATATATTACCTTCTTTAATATTCAATTGTTTTGCTCTTCCCGCGCTTAATTCTATAACTGTGTCTATTTCCGTAGGCGGCGGATATGTTTTTAACCTTTCTTCCGAAACTCCCGGTTCTGGCTTTATATTTTCAGTAATGCCGACAATTACATTATTTTTCACCCATACGATATCTAATGAAAATTTCATACCTTTCATCCAAAAGGACACTTTTTGTGCTTTACCAAAGAAAAATATCATACCGTCAAAAGGTATTTTGTTTTTCCCAGAAAGACCTTTTATTATTGTATCGCGTTTTTTTGCAACAACCAATTTCAATATTTGACCGTTTATTTCTAAATTTATTGTTTCGCCATCAACATATTCATCTATATTTAGTTTGCTAACAAGCGCGCTAGGCAAAGAAACATAGCTATTATATGTTTTAGCATAACAGTTTACGCCAAAAGGCGTTTGCGCTAAAATGGTAACAGCTAGAAACATAAAGATATATTTTTCTATTTTCATAATGTTAATTATACAAAATTTCTAAACTTTGTATTCTAATATCCTATAACCTCTTGACATAAGTTAAATTTAACGCTACAGTGTTAGCACTGTGCGAATATGAGCGCTAAAATAGGATGCTGCTAAAATACGAAAAGGGGTTAATAAATGCGTCAAATATCGCTTGAAGTCTTAAAAGAAAGAAAAACAAAGATATTAAGCGCAGTTATACATCATTATATAAAGACAGGCAAGCCTGTGGGATCAACAGTACTTATAGATGAGTATAATGTTTCTCTTTCCCCAGCGGCAGTCAGAAACGTTATGGCTGAACTTGAAGAAGAAGGATTTTTAACGCACCCTCATACTTCAGCTGGAAGAATACCTACCGACAAGGGATACAGATCTTACGTGGATAATCTGTTGAAACTACAAAGTTTTGCTATAGGGGAAGAAGAAAGAATAAGAAAAGAATATGAGCAAAAACACAGAGAAATAGAATCTCTTCTTTCGGAAACTTCGCGTATTTTGTCGGGACTTTCTCAATATGCCGGTTTTGTAATGGCGCCGCAAACCCAATATGATGAAATAAAAAATATTGAGCTTGTGCAAATTTCAAACAGCGAGTTGCTTATAGTATTGCTTACTCAAAGCGGAGTAATCAAGCATAAAAAAATAGAAGCTTTTCTTTCTCAATTAGAAATAGCAAAACTTAGAAATTTTTTAAACGATAAATTAAGAGGCGTTTCTATAGCTCAGGCAAATAAAAGAATAGTGTCTGAAATTAAAGAGTTTAAACAACAGGAAGAAGAAATTTTAAAAGCGGCGGAAAAGATAAGCGACGTTTTCTACAATATACAGGACGACATCTATATAGACGGAACGTCTAACGTGGTCTCAATACCTGACTTCAATGATTTTGAGCCCGTAAAGTCGCTGATAAAATTTAATGAAAATAAAGAAAAACTTATAGAAGTAATAAGCAAAGATTTTACCGGTAACGGAATCAATGTTAAAATAGGCTCAGAAAACGCCATTGCAGAACTTAAAGATTTAAGCGTTATAACTACAGTATATAAAAACGGCGATAGAGCTGTGGGCGTTTTGGGAATTATAGGACCCAAACGAATGGAATACAAGAAAATGATGTCTCTTGTAAGCAGAGTGTCTGAAATGTTAAACAAATTTTTTAAAGATATGGAAAAATAAATGGGTGTCTCTAATAGCCTCAAATTTTTATAATTGCCTTAATTTTGAGGCAATGCGAAGCAAAAATGCAGTGCTTATGGAGTGATAAGCGCAAGTTTTTTAACGAAGCATCGGCTCAAGGGTGCGGCAAGAATATGCGTTGAGGTTATTAGACACATCCAAATGGGAGGGGCAATTTGGAAAACGATAAAGAAACCACTAATGAGCAAGAACAGGAACAAAACAGCTGCGAGTGCAGTGACGATGCAAGAGATGAGAAAGTCGCCGAGCTTGAAATTTTAAAACAATCCGTTGACGAACAGAAATCTTTAGCTCAAGATTATTACGATCAGCTTGTAAGGCTTAAAGCCGATTTTGAGAATTTCAGGAGACGTTCAGAAAAAGAAAAAAAGGATTACTTAGATTGGGGAAAAGAAAAAATCCTTGTAAAACAAATAGCAATTGACGACGTTTTGCAGCATGCTCTAAAAAGCGCCAAAGCAGGAAACAATATAGAAAGCATAATTATTGGTCTTGACATGATAAGCAAAGAGTTTGCGAAAATGCTTAAAGAAGAAGGTGTTGAAGAGATACGGTGCAAAAAGTTTGACCCAAACATGTGCGAAGCTCTGGATTATGTTGAAAGCGATGAAGAAGACGGGAAAGTTTTGGAAGTATATCAGAAATGTTACAAAATGAACGGCAAGTTGATAAGGGCTGCCAAAGTTAAAGTTGCTAAAAACGACAAGAAATCTGAGAATAAAAAAGAAAATTAACTATAGGGGGAATTATATGGCAAAGATTATTGGTATTGATTTGGGGACTTCAAATTCTGCGGCTGCTGTTATGGAAGGCGGGAAGACTACTCTTATTCCTTCAGCTGAAGGCACCACGCTTGGAGGAAAAGCTTTTCCTTCTTATGTCGCATTTACAAAAGACGGGCAGCTTTTAGTCGGAGAGCCCGCAAGAAGACAGGCTGTTACAAATCCAGAAGGCACAATTAGCGCTTTTAAGAGAAAAATGGGAACTGATTATAAATATAACGTAAATGGAAAAGAATTTACGCCTCAGCAACTTTCGGCTTTCATTCTTCAAAAGATAAAAAAGGACGCAGAAGCGTATTTGGGCGAACCTATTTCTAAAGCAGTTATTACGGTTCCCGCATATTTTAACGATAACCAGAGACAAGCTACAAAAGATGCGGGCGCAATAGCGGGTCTTGAAGTTGTGAGACTTGTCAACGAGCCTACGGCTGCTTCTCTTGCTTACGGTATAGACAAAGTCGGCAAAGAGCAGAAAATATTGGTATTTGACCTTGGAGGGGGAACGCTTGACGTAACCATAATGGAAATGGGCGCTGAAGGAACTTTTGAAGTTCTCTCAACTTCAGGTGATACGCAGCTTGGCGGAACCGACATGGACAACGCTTTGATAGACTACATCGCTGAAGATTTCAAAAAAGCGAATGGCATAGATTTACGCAACGATAAAATGGCTGTTCAACGTTTAAAAGAAGCTGCCGAAAAAGCGAAAATTGAACTTTCAAACGTTTTGGAAACCGACATAAATCTTCCGTTTATCACCGCTGATGCGTCAGGTCCTAAACATTTAGCGCTTAAACTTACAAGAGCCACTCTTGAAAACCTTGTAAGACCTATCGTTGAAAGATGCAAAACTTCAATAGATCAAGCGATAAGCGATGCAAAACTTACGGCAGATACTGTTACAAAGATAATTTTGGTTGGCGGACCTACAAGAATGCCTATAGTGCAGAAATTTGTTGAAGATTACGTAGGCAAAAAAGTAGAGCACGGAATAGATCCTATGGAATGCGTATGTTTTGGAGCTGCCGTTCAAGCCGCTGTTTTAACGGGTGACGTTAAAGATATTCTTCTTTTAGACGTAACCCCTCTTACTTTAGGTCTTGAAACTATGGGCGGCGTAAGAACTCCATTAATAGACAGAAATACGACAGTTCCAGCTAAACGCTCTCAAATATTTTCAACGGCTGCGGACAATCAGCCAAGCGTGGAAATTAACGTTTTACAGGGCGAAAGACCTATGGCAAAAGACAATTTATCACTTGGCAGGTTTATGCTTGACGGCATACCGCCAGCGCCAAGAGGCGTGCCTCAGATTGAAGTTACTTTTGATATAGACGCAAACGGCATATTGCACGTTTCCGCAAAAGACAAAGGGACCGGCAAAGAGCAGTCAATTAAAATATCTTCGTCAACGAAACTTTCAAAAGACGATATAGACAAATACGTAAAAGAAGCCGAGCATTACGCTTCTGAAGACGCAAAACATAAGGAAGAGATTGAAGCAAGAAATGAAGCCGACAATCTTGTTTATTCTGTTGAAAAGAGTTTAAAAGAGCATGGTGACAAAGTTTCTTCTGATGAAAGACTTGCAATTGAGCAGGCTTTGACTGCCGCTAAAGACGCTCTAAAAGGCAGCGATGTCGCGGCAATTAAATCAACAAAAGAAGCTTTGGCGACTGCTTCTCACAAACTTGCGGAAGCTGTATATAAATCTTCACAAGCTCAAAATGCGCAAGGCGCGGCTGGACAAGGGCAGCCTCAGGACAACGTACAACCCGGAGCCGAAGGCGAAAAAGTAGTGGACGCCGAAGTTGTTGACGATGACAAGAAATAAGTGAAATATTCTTTAAGTTGCTCCACAGAAAACTGTGGAGCAACTAACTTATTCTTGTGCTTAATAAGAAATACAATAAAAATAAATTTCAACGTTGGGTTAGTTTTTTTGTATCCTTTTGCTAGTTTTTAGTTATAAATTGCAGCTGATAGTGAAGCCCTTCTACTACCATTGTGCGAGGTAACCTAATGGAAGACAAAGCATTGACTGTTTTTGAGAATTTTAACATTCGCAGACATTATGACGAAGCAAAAGCCAAGTGGTATTTTTCTGTAGTTGATGTTGTTCATGCTTTGGCAGGATCTAAAAATCCTACAGACTATTTAAAAAAGCTTAGAAAGCGTGATGTAGAACTCAGAGGCTACATAGGGACAAATTGTCCCCATGTAGAAATGCTTGTCAATGGTAAAAAACGAAAAACGCTTGATGGTGATGTAAAAGACATGTTGCGTATAATTCAATCTATACCAAGTCCAAAAGCAGAGCCGATAAAGCGATGGCTTGCCAAAGTTGGTTATGAACGTATAGAAGAGGTATCGGATCCTGAGAAATCCATAAATAGAGCCAGAGAAAACTGGAAAACACATGGAAGAAGCGATAAATGGATACAGCGTAGAATGATGGGGCAAGAATATGCGTTGAAGTTATTAGGAAGACCCAATCCATCAGGAATGGTCAGGTTTGAGTGTTAATGAGCATAAGAAATTAAAAGGATTAGAAACGCAAACCTTACGGGATCATATGAGCGAGGCAGAGCTTATATTTACCGCTCTGGCTGAACTTTCAACAAGACAAATAGCTGAAACTGAAAATGCCAAAGGTATTGATGAAAATAAAAAGGCAAGTACCAAAGGCGGACGTATTGCAAAGAAAGCTAGAGTGGAGCTTGAACTGGAAACAGGCAAATCAGTTGTCACAGGAAAGAATTTTTTAAAAGAAGATAATGCCAAAACTTTGAAGTTAAGGAATAAGAGAAAATGAAACGCGATTATTATGAGGTGCTTGGCGTTGCCAAGTCTGCAACTAACGATGAAATCAAGTCGGCTTACAGAAAGCTGGCTTTAAAATATCATCCTGACAAAAATCCGGGAAATAAAGAAGCCGAAGAAAAATTTAAAGAAATAAACGAGGCTTATGAGATTCTTTCCGACGCTCAGAAAAAGCAGCAGTACGATACTTTCGGTCATGATGCTACGGGCGGCGGTGGAAATCCATTTGGCGGTCAGGGAAGTTATCAATACTCAAGCGGCGATTTTTCAAATATGGGCGATATTTTTGAGGATATTTTTGGGGATATTTTCAGCGGACAAGGCGGACGAAGAGGGGGCAGCGGCTCTTCGCAGTACAGGCGTGGTGAAGATTTACGTTATGATATAGACATTTCTTATCTTGAGGCAATGAACGGCGCCGAGATTTCAATAGATATACCAAAAAAAGAAGTTTGTTCTTCATGTCACGGAACCGGCAGCAAAGATGGGGCTGCTCCAAAGCAGTGTCCTCAGTGTAAAGGGTCGGGGCAAGTAAGATATTCTCAAGGATTTTTTTCTTTTAGTCAAGAATGTCCTAAATGTCATGGAAAGGGAACTATTATAAGCAATCCATGCCCTGATTGTAGAGGCGAAGGAACTGTAAAAAAGAGAAAGACAGTTAAAGTAAGAGTTCCCGCAGGTGTTGACGAAGGAACATCTTTAAAAGTTTCTGGTTCAGGAAATGCCGGAGCAAACGGAGCTCCAGCAGGAGACTTATACGTGGTTGTGCATATGAAACCTACTCCGGGGTTTAGAAGAGATGGAGACAATTTATATACAGATGTTTCCGTTTCTTTTTCGCAAGCCGCGATGGGTGTGGAATACGACGTTCCTGTTTTGCAGGGAAGTGTAAAGGTGAAAATACCCTCAGGAACTCAGCCGGGAACAACTCTAAGAATACGCGAACAAGGCTTCCCCAAACTTGGCAGAAAAAATAGAGGCGATTTGTTCGTCAAAATAAATGTTTCCGTTCCTAAATCAATGAACGATGCGCAAAAACACGCTCTTTTTGAGTATGCTAAATCTATGGGCGAAGTGCCTAAAGATTCAAAATATCAAAGCGATAACTTTTTTAAGAAAATTTTTGGATAAAATATTAATAATTTTAGTTTTGAAAAAACGGTCTTTCTACATTTTTTGTGGATAGACTGTTTTTGTTATATTTTTTAGTGTTATTTCAAAATTAAAAGAGGAAATTCTTTCCCTTGAAAAGGTAAATTATTTTTACAATAGATTTGTTTCTTTGTATTTAAAAATGGATACCTTTAAGCAGAATATTAATCTAAAATCTAATAAGCCTAATATTATAATAATACTGTGCAAATACGCGGTTCCATAAATCTTGAAGTTTTAAAATTAAGCTAAACAAATATTTTTGGTTTCCGTAATTTATATTGAAAAGGAGAAAACATTGTGAAGAAATTTGTTTTGGCAGTCGCATTGTGTTGTTCTTTTGTAGGCAGTCTTTTTGCTAAAAAAGTAACTATCTGGACGGGGTATGCCGGAGGAAAAGAAATAAAAAACGCATGGATTACAGGGGTGGACGCACTATTTTACGATGTAAATAAAAACATAACATTAGGTGTGAGGTTATTCTCTTTAGAAGCGGACAGGAAAGAATATGAAATAGGAACTGGTAAGTGTGGTTATGGCGCTGTCTTGCTTGGCGGCATGTATCATACTAAGATAAGCGAAAATTTTGAATTTGATACTAAGTTTTTTGTAGGGTCAGGACACTATTATCGTAAAGGGTCAGTTGAAGGACAAAAGGAAAAAGAGAGATATCTAACAGCTTTTCTTTATGATTGTGATTTATCAGTTGGAGCGAGATATAATTTCACAAGAAAGTTTGGACTGGGGTTGTGCTTGGGGTATAGGCATTGTTTTGGTATAGATCATAAATCGGACGATAAATTTAATCTTTCAGGATTTCAAACTACGTTAAACTTCTGCATTATGTATTAATTAGGGTTGGTTAGGTTAAGGAATTATAGAATAAGATTGCCAGCCCGGTATTTGATTTGAGAGAATTGTCCTGCCATATTGATACATGTTTCATCTTTTTTGCTGTCGCCTCCTAGCCAGTTAATATATACTGGCTAGGTTTATTTTTTGACAAATCTATCTGTATGTGATAATATTATTTAGCACCACAACGGGTAGTTTTTGGTTATTCTTATCTTTAAAATAA
>JAISDY010000078.1 GCA_031264425.1 Endomicrobium sp.
TTTATTCCTTTTCTTTTTATGTTTTAACTTTAAATAAACTTTTCTATAAACCCGCGATAGTTTCTTGGATTTTATGGATATTATGCGTGGTTTTAATTTATTGTTTTCTTAATAAAAAAACTGTTTATAAAACCGTATATAACGTTATCTATTCGTTGGCTTTTTTTACCGCATTATTGTCTTTTATTGCTTTAATACCCGTTCCCGGTCCAAAACTTTTAAAACCTAAAGGTTATATTTCCATTGACACTCATTCTCACACAAGAAGCTCCCATGACAGCGTAACTCCCGCGGCGATAAGTTTAAAAGCCCATTTATGGCAGGGGATTGACGTGTTTTTTAACACAGAGCATAATCATACGATGGGATTTGCTAAATTCCCTGAATACGTAAAGTTTAAGATTGTCTATCCGGGCATGCAAATTCAAACAAGAGACGGCATTTCAATTGTTTTGTTGTCGTCAAAAGAGTTTGACGGACGAGATTACAAAGACTTGGGTTTAGCAGACACAGTGAAAAAAGCTCATGACAACAATATGTTTGTTATGATGCCCCATTGGTGGAAATGGCATAAATATACATTTGAAGAGCTCAAAAATTTTGGAATAGACGGTTTTGAAATCTATAATTGCGGATATAGAAATTTTGATAAAAATGAACAAAAAGCCTTAATAAATTTTGCAAAAGAAAATAATTTAATGATGTCGGGCGTTACGGATTGGCACGGGTGGGGATATATGTCTGACGTTTGGACTATTATGGAAGGCGACTCTTTAGAAAATATTGAAAATCCGTTTACAAAAAAGCCCAATACGAAGGTTCTCTTGTATAGAAGAGAGCAGTCCGGCTCTCTTCTAAGGTTTATTTTTGAACCTTTTTCTTTTTTTTATTACTATATGAGCGATATAGGTTTTAAACATTTAGTATCTCTTATCGTTTGGATTACCGCATTATTTTTGATTTTTAGAAGCTATTTTTTATATTTAAAGAAGTTTTTTGCTTTATTTATGACCATTGCTTACGCTTACGGAGTGATTTATTTTTACATAATTACAAGAAGCGTTGCCGATACAAACACAATCGCAATGAAGTCAATCGCTCCGGTTATGGCGGGACTGTGCGTTTTATGGTTTATTTTGTGGAGCGCTAGTGGAGATAAAAAAACTATAAAAATTTTTAAATAAAGATAATATATTTAGCAAAAATAAGGTGAAGAAAATGTATTGAGTTTAAAAAGGAAAAATAATGCTAAAAAAGATTCTAAGACTTCTCTTTATTGATTATGTTTTAAGGGAAGACATTGCTTTTTTAAAGAAAATACCGTTGTTTCGCAAACTTTCCGACAGATCATTGGTAAAGTTGGCTCTGATTATTTTTAAGAGAAATTATTTGGCTGGAGAAAAAATTTACGAAATTAATAACGAGGCAAATGTGCTTTATCTTGTAAAAAGCGGTCAAATAAACCTTTCTCGCGGAAATACAAATAAAGTTGTGGAAAAAGAAGGCTTTTTTGGCGAAATGTCTTTACTTGAAAATACTAAGCATACTTTTTTGGCAACCGCTTCAAAAGATAGCGAACTTTATTTAATATACCGAGCAAAATTTGAGGATATGATTGAATCAAACGGTAAAACAGGTTTAATAATAATTAAGAATTTAGCATCTATGTTTGCAGCCAAATTAAAATGCTCAGAAGTTTAAAGGAGCTAAGATGATGGAAAGTACGAAAAACAGAGTCTTTATTATTTTGGTAATTCTGTTTTTAGGGTGTTGTTTGTTCCTTTATTTGGCAAGAACCGTTCTTGTGCCGTTCCTTATAGCCGCATTTATTACGTATTTAATTTCTCCTCTAGTCACTAAAATCCAATCTTTTGGGTACAAAAGATTTGTTGGCGTTGCTTTAGTTGCCGTTGTTCTTGTTTCAATATTTGCTGGAGTTTTAACAATACTCATTCCTATTTTAATTAATGAACTTGAAAACTTTCAATTTAACGCGGATAAGTATTATGAATATTTTCTAAATTACCTAGATTCTATAAGCGAGAAAATTGAATTAATTTTCCCTGTTTTAAAACGCTATAATGTTTCAAATGCGGTTATATTTGAATCAAAAGATTTTCTACTATATATGGCGCAGCAAATTCCCAATTATCTAACAAGCATTTTTTCAATTTTTTCAATAATCATTTTGATTCCCATGCTTGTGTTTTTTATGCTGCTTAGCGGAAACAAATGTTTAAAATCGTTAGTTGCGTTGTTGCCGTCAAACTATGTGGAAACGATTTTATCAATACTTTATCAAATAGACGCTATATCCGGCAGGTACATACGCGGTCAGATTATAGAAGCATTTTTTGTAGTAAGTATGTCCGCGTTGGCTTTGGGCCTTTTAGGGGTTAATTTTGCTTTGCTCATCGGTATTATTGCGGGGATTGCGAATCTTATACCATATTTAGGTCCTATTGTAGGACTTACTCTAGCCGTTACTGTAGGAGCCGTACAATACCAAACTTTTGCTATAGTTATTAAAATAGTTATAGCATATGCGATTATAAAATTTTTAGATGACAACTTTATACAACCGTTAATTGTCGGACATAATGTAAATTTAGGTCCTGTCAGTATGGTTTTTGCCATGCTTGCCGGCGGACATGTTTTTGGGTTTTTTGGCGTAGTTTTTGCCGTTCCTGTTGCCGCTATATTCAAATCTGTTTTTGTAATGTTGGTAAAAAGAAGTCAGACATAAAGTCAGAATATAATCAAAGATTCATAAATATCGCACCTTACATGCTTTTGGTTTAAATTCTTTATATAAATAGAGAGGGCATTTATGGCAAAAAGATTAGGCATTATAACTTCCGGCGGCGATGCTCCGGGCATGAACGCCGCTATAAGAGCCGTAGTCAGGCAGGGAATTGCTTTAGGATATTCAATAGTGGGCGTAAAAAGAGGTTTCAAAGGACTTCTTGATAGTGAATACGTAAACCTTACGGCTCGCTCTGTCAGCGGCATAATAAATTCAGGCGGAACAATTCTTCACACGGGCAGATGTCCCGAGATGAAAACAAAAGCAGGCATGAACAGGTCTATTAAAGCTATAAAAGATCTTGAGTTAAGCGGTTTAATAATTATTGGAGGCGACGGGTCTTTGGCTGCGGGAGAGATGTTATCAAAAAAAGGCGTAGACATTATGAATATAGCGGCTTCAATAGACAATGATATTTATGGAACTGATGAAACAATAGGTTATGACACAGCTTTAAATACTGCGGTTGAATCTATAGACAAAATAAGGGATACGGCTACAAGCCACGACAGAATATTTGTTGTTGAAATTATGGGCAGAGAGCACGGGTTTTTAACGGCTGACGTGGGTCTTGCCGCTGGCTGCGAGTTTATAATAGTGCCGGAGATGAAAACAGATTTGCATAAACTTGCAAAAGGACTTAAAGAGGGAAAAGAAAAAGGAAAAACTTCGGAAATTATAGCTTTTGCCGAAGGCTGCGGTTCTTCTTGCGCTTTTGGAGACAAAATTGAGAAACTTACGGGGCTTGAGGTAAGAGTGAGTACGTTGGGATATATACAGCGTGGCGGGAGACCGACGGCAAGAACAAGAATACTTGCTTCAAAGTTTGGTCATATGGCGGTGGATTTGTTTCATAAAGGAAAGAAAAATCAACTTGTTGGGATAACAAAAGGAGCTGTTTCCGCCATACCAATAAGTCGGGCTGTAAGCAGAGAAAAGAAGTTTGACGATAAGACGTTTAAAGTCTTAAAAACCTTGTCAGTTTAGCCAATAATATGTAAAATTACTATATGTATGTGGGAAAAAATCATAGCTCTATATGGTTTTTTGCCTTAAGTTATTTTGTTTTGCGGTTTGAATATTTTAAAGGAAGAAGAGATGAATGATGTTTTTGAAAAGATTAAGCGTGGAACAAACGAAATTATTTCTATTGAAGAACTTGAAAAAAAGCTTTCTTCTGGAAGAAAACTAAGAATAAAGCTTGGCGTTGATCCCACTGCTCCTGATTTGCATTTAGGGCATACCGTAATTATCAATAAATTAAAAACTTTTCAAGATTTAGGGCATCAAATAATATTTTTGATAGGTGATTTTACTGCAAGGATTGGAGATCCTTCCGGTAGATCTGAGACTCGCCCCATTATGACCGAAGAGCAGATTCAAACTAATATCAAAACATATACCGATCAAGTTTTTATAATCTTGGACAATGAAAACACTGAAATCGCTTACAACAGCAATTGGCTGGGAGCGCTTGGAATAAATGGGCTTTTAAATCTTGCTGCAAAAAGCACGGTGGCGCAAATGCTTGTAAGGGATGATTTTGAAAAGCGTTATAAGGAAGACAGACCTATAAGCATAGTGGAATTCTTGTATCCTTTGCTTCAGGCATACGACTCTGTAGCGTTAAAGGCTGAACTTGAGCTCGGCGGAAATGATCAAAAGTTTAATTTACTTTTAGGGAGACAGATTCAAAGAGATTATGGAATAAAAGAACCTCAAATAGTAATTACTATGCCTCTTTTGGAAGGCACAGACGGGGTCAGAAAAATGTCAAAATCCTATAATAATTACATAGCGTTAAACGATACCCCAAAAGACATGTTTGGAAAGATAATGTCAATTTCCGACGAGCTTATGTATAAGTATTACGAACTTCTTACTCAAGACGACTTAAGTATTGTTAAAGCTATGCACCCTAAAGAAGCAAAACTTAATTTGGCTGAAAAAATTGTTGAAAGATACCACGGTAAAGAAGCGGGTTTAAAAGAGAAAGAAGAATTCAACAAAGTATTTGCCAAGAAAGACATTCCTGAAGATATAGAGGAATATTTAGTTTATGACACGGCATTATTAAAAGTCTCAGAACTTCTCGTTAAAAGCGGTATGGTTTCAAGTAAAAATGAAGCAAGGCGGCTTATAGAGCAATGCGGAGTAAAGATAGATTCTCAAAAAGTTGAAGGGGATTTGACGGTTGATTTTTCTAAGCCGTTTATATTGCAGGCTGGGAAAAGAAAGTTTAAGAAAATAATAAAGGAATAAGAGGCAATCTTTTCAAAGCACAGTGAAGTGATTTGCGGAATAGAAATAAAAAACAGGAGAAAGAGTTATGAGTATTAAAAAAACAGCGGCATATTTTTTGACGGGAATTTTTGTAGTTGTTCTTTTTGCATGTTCTGGTCCTCAGGTAACAAGAGTGGATTCTAACGAAGAGATTGATTTAAGCGGAGACTGGAACGACACAGACTCTAAACAGGTTGCTCAAGAGATGATTAACGATTCTTTTGCAAACAGATGGGTGGAAGATTATAAGATGGCAAATGGAAGAAAACCGAGAGTTATAATAGGCTCTGTTTTGAACAAAACTGAAGAACATATCAGCACCGAGACTTTTATAAAAGATCTTGAAAGAAGCATGATAAATTCAGGGAAAGTAACTTTTGTCGCTTCTAAAGCTCAGAGAGCTGAAATAAGAGAAGAAAGAGACGATCAGGCTCTTAATTCCAGAAACGCCAAAAAGAAAGGACTTGAAACTGCAGCAGATTTCATGCTGAAAGGACAGGTAAATTCCATATCTGACGCCAATAGTAAAGCTCAGATTAAATACTATCAGGTTGAACTTGAGTTGGTTGATTTAGAAACTAACGAAACGGTATGGATGGGTCAGAAGAAAATAAAGAAAGTAGTGTCAAAAAGAAAATATAAAGCTTAATAAAAAATAAATGAGCAATCTTACAATAAATAAAAACATTCGCGCGCTTATAGTTCCAATAATGTGTGCAATTGCCGGAACTATAAGCGGCTGCGCTTCCAACCTTACCGGATACTACTCAAAATTAAGAACCAAAATAGACTCCGGCAATTACGAGTCAGCGGCTAAGTTCGTTGATAAATCTCAAGGCAAGTATGGTTCCAAGAATATTCTAATGTATTATCTGGATTCCGGTATTGTCAACCATTTTGCCGAAGAGTACGAGATAAGCTCAAAAAGATTTGAACTTGCGAAAGGAAAGTTTCGCGAGTATCAGCAAAAGAGCGTAACCGTTGGCGTTAGCTCAATGCTTGTCAACGACAAAATAATGCTGTACTATGGCAAA
The DNA here is from genome assembly GCA_031264425.1 of Endomicrobium sp. Classification (GTDB taxonomy): domain Bacteria; phylum Elusimicrobiota; class Endomicrobiia; order Endomicrobiales; family Endomicrobiaceae; genus Endomicrobiellum. The sequence goes on from JAISDY010000078.1 coordinate 6,124, forward strand.
GATTTTGAAAGAGTTCATATTTCTGTTTTTGAGGCGTTGGATTATGCTTTATCGGGGCGAGGCGATGAGTCTGTCGTAGAGGCGCGCCAACTGGACTCTCTTTTTAAAAATTTTGCCGTTGATTCTAATTATAAAAATTTTTACAAAGGCGACGGATTTGTAAGATATTTTGCAGGTCTTATATATGAAAACGCAGGCTATCTTAACGACGCGTATATTTCCTATTCAAAGGCTTTAAAAGCTTATAAAAACGGGGTCGCCGGTATTGCAGTTCCTGAAGACCTTATTGACGATGCCTATACTTCTGCATTGCTGCTTGGAATGCCCGATAAAGCCAGTGAGATTAAAAAAGATTTCCATCAGGCAAAAAAGTGTACTATTCCTGAGAATTATGGCGAGTGCATAGTGTTTAACTATAACGGCTTTATCCCTCAAAAAACTGAAACCGCTTTAGAGTTTGTTCTGGGCGATATTTGGATCTATGTAAACGCGGCTAATTTAGACAGTAAAGATATGGCTGATTTTGATAAAGCAAAATCCATAGGCGTATCTGCGTTTGCAAAAGATTACATTAAAGTTGCATTTCCAAGATATAAAGATTTTGATAACAAAATAGTTTCTTTTAGAGTTAAATCGGAAAGTCGTGAGGAAAAAGGAGTTTTAGCTCAAGATTTAGGTAAAATTGCAAAGGCATGTTTAAAGGATGAGACGACTAAAGTTTACGCCAAAACTTTGGCAAGAGCCGCTATTAAGTACGTTATCGGCAAATCTGTTTCCAAAGAGCTTGGGAAACAAAGCGGGGATGTTGCCGAGCAGCTTTCTCAAGGACTTTTCAATATCTTTAGCGCCGCAACATCTTCAGTTGATAGGCGAGCATGGAATACTTTGCCCGATACAATTCTCATGTCAAGATTTTACCTGACTGAAGGCGCGCATATGTTAAAGGTTGACTTTTTAGACGCAAAAGGCAAAGTTGTGGATTCAAAAGACATTGAAGTTGACATTAAAGCCGGAAAGAAAAATTTTGCTTTTGTAAGGAGTTCAAACATACGTTGGGAAAAATAGCTGAGGAAGAAAATGTATAAAATCGTACGAAAAAAAGAAATTGGGAACAAAGTTCATAATCTTGAAATTTATGCTCCTGAAATTGCAAAGAACGCAAAGGCGGGACAATTTGCAATATTTAGAATTGACGAGAAAGGAGAAAGAGTTCCACTGACAATTGCGGGAACTGACCCGCAAGAAGGCTTGGTAAGAATAATATTTCAAGAAGCGGGCAAAAGCACGACTCATTTGGCGTCTCTTTGCGAGGGTGATTCTATTAGGGATTTTGTGGGACCGTTGGGACACCCGACCCTTATAAAACATTATGGCACAGTTGTGGCTGTTGCCGGAGGTGTGGGAGCGGCGGAGCTTCTGCCCGTTATAAAAGAGCTAAAAACAGCAGGAAATAAAGTTATTACAATAGTAGGCGCTAGATGTAAAGATTTAATTATACTTGAAGATGAGCTTAAACCAGAAAGCGATGCTTTATTTTTTGCCACAAACGATGGGACTTGCGGAGTTAAAGGTTTTGTAACGAACGTTTTAAAAGAAGT
>JAISDY010000118.1 GCA_031264425.1 Endomicrobium sp.
CTCTTGCAAAACTTGAACAAAATGGAATAATTAAAGCGGTAATAACGCAAAATATTGACAATCTTCATACAAAAGCGGGCAGTAAAAATGTATATGAACTGCATGGTAATGCAAGTAAATTGACTTGTCTGCGCGACGGTAGTAAGTATTTGGTGCAAAATTTTGACTTGAGAACTACCCCTTGCTGTAAAAAATGTGGAGCAATATTAAAACCTGATTTTGTCTTTTTTGGCGAAATGCTTCCAGAAAAAGATATGAGAATGTCTCTTGAGGCAAGTAGTAATTGCGACGTTATGCTTGTCATAGGCTCTACGGGCATCGTATATCCTGCGGCGTCTTTGCCATTTGATGCAAAAAGAAACGGAGCAGTAATTATTGAAATAAATCCCAAACCGTCAGCTTTTACAAACGAAATTACAGATATATTTATTCCTATGGAAGCTGTAGAAGCTATGATGCGGATATGGGCTTTGTTTAAAGAATAAGTATAAAATTTATCCATGACAGCCAAAACATGTATTTCATATATGTTTTATAGTGAATGCTTGACATATATACAATAAAGTGATAATATATAAGTTATGTTTTGTGAGTACTTTAGTTCCTAAGAGGGAGCAATGGTGGCACTATTTATAGAGATAAAAAATGTCTCTAAGAAATTTAAAAATCATGATCAAGAATTTGATGTTCTTAAGGATATAAATTTAGAAATACAGAAAGGCGATATTTTTGGAATCATTGGATTTAGCGGCGCTGGAAAATCTACCCTTATTCGCTGTATAAATCGCCTTGAAACAGTTTCTTCTGGCACAATCCATATAGGTAATCACGAAATAGACAAACTTTCCAAAAAAGGAATGAATCTCTATAGACAAAAAATCGGCATGATATTCCAACATTTTAATCTTTTTGATTCCAGAACAGTTTACGGCAATGTGGCTTTCCCTTTGGAAGTAGCTGGAAAAAGCAAACAGGAAATAAAAAGAAGGGTAACTGAGATTTTAGAGCTTGTAAATATATCTGATAAAAAAGATTTTTACCCGGGTCAGCTTTCGGGTGGGCAAAAGCAGCGCGTTGGTATAGCAAGAGCTTTGGCTAATAATCCAGACATTTTGTTAAGCGACGAAGCTACCTCTGCTTTGGATCCCGTAACTTCTCTTTCAGTATTAGATCTTCTAAAAGACATAAATAAAAAACTTGGAATTACTATTATTCTAATTACGCATTCTTTAGATGTTATAAAATACACATGTAATAATATGGCTGTTCTTGAAGATGGCTTAATAGCCGAAAATGGAAGCGTAAGGAAAATTTTTGCAAAACCTTCAAGTGAAACTGCCAAAGTGTTTATAAAGAATAACGCTGATTTGGCAAAGTTTGACTATTTGGGCGGAGGCGACGGAATATGAGGGAATTTTTAGCACAAGTTTTCAGTGCTGAAGTATGGGGATATGTTTTGCCGGCAACATGGCAGACTATTTATATGACAGCCATATCAACTGCTATCACAATATTTTTTGGTTTATTGTTTGGAATTTTGCTTTATATTACGGACAAAGATGGACTACACCCTTTACCTATTTTTAATAAAATTTTCGGAGCGATTATAAATTCAGTTTTATCTTTGCCTTCTATGATTGTTATTCTTCTTTTTTTACCATTGTCAAAAATGATAGTAGGCGTGTCTTATGGTCCAAAAGCGTTTATTGTATCTTTATCTATTGTCTGCATACCTATATTTTCACGAATGGTTGAGAACAGCGTTCTTGAAGTAGCCAAAGGCAAAGTGGAAGCTGCTAAAGCTATGGGTGCGTCAAACTTAGATATTATTTTCAAAGTTATGCTCCCTGAATCTTTGCCCACTTTAATAAGAAATTTTGTAGTTCTTACAATAACGCTAATATCAATAACCGCAATTGCCGGCTCTTTTGGAGCCGGAGGTCTTGGCGAGCTTGCCGTGCGTTTTGGTTATCACAGATACCGTTCAGATATTCTTGCGGCGGTTATCATAGTTCTTTTGGTTGTTGTTGAATGTCTGCAGCTCTTTGGCGCTTCTATCTCAAAGAAAATACTTAAAAAGAGACATCTCGTATAAAGGCTTGGTTTTTTACAAGGAGTGAAAACATGAAAGCAAAGAAATTTTTTGCATTAATATGTGTCTTATTGTTTACTGCATGTGTTGTTGCTGCGGCAGATTCAAAGAGAGTTATTTTAAAAATCGCTGCTGATGCTGTTCCTCATACAGACTTGATTGAACTTATTAAGCCTGATCTAGAAAAACAGGGGATTATAATAAAGCTCTACACCGTTATTGATACAACCCTTGTAAATACGCAAACTTCAGAAGGAGAGTTAGACGCTAATTATTTCCAGCACGTTATATATATGGACGCTCAGGCAAAGGACAAAAATTTAAAATTAGCTAATGCTGGAAATATTCATGTTGAACCTATGTCTATATACTCTGACAAATATAAATCAATTTCAGACTTGCCGGAAAACGCTAAAATAGCTATTTGTAACGACAGCACAAACGAATACAGAGGCCTTAAACTTCTTGAAAAAGCAGGATTTATACAATTGAAAGAGTCCACAACACCTGTTACTGCAAGTATACGTGATATTGAGAAGTACTTAAAACCTATTAAAATTATTGAACTTGACCCGTCTTTAATTACAAGGGTAAGAGATCAGTTTGATGCTTATATAGTGTGGTCTAATAAAGTTATGGAAGCCGGTATTGACGTAAACAAAGCAAGATTGTTTAGCGAGGGAGGAGATTCTCCATACGCCAACATAATTGCTGTAAATCCCCAGAGGCTCAATGATCCGTCTATTAAGGCTTTAGTTAATGCCCTAAAATCCGATAAAGTGAAAACATTCATTTTGGAAAAATACAAAGGTATAATTATTCCTGCAAAGTAGAATTTAATTTTTAGTTAAAAGACTGTCTAGCTTGAGGGCTAGGCAGTCTTTTTTATATACTTTTACTTTGTTATTGACATTATAGATAGAAATATAATATAACACATAAAACATATATGTTTATATGTATTAAATTATAGGGAGATGTAAGTATGAAGAAGTTTTTAAGCAGTTTACCGGCAAGACTTATTTTTAGCATAATAATAGGAATTGCCTTGGGCTGTATTGCGAACGTTCACTTAATGCAAATTGTTGTTAGCATTCAGAATATTTTAGGATCTTTTATATTTTTCTGCGTGCCGCTAATTATTATTGGTTTTATTGCTCCTTCAATCACAAGGTTGGGGCAAAATGTTTCAAAAGTTTTGTTATTTGCATTTGTTTTAGCTTATGTTTCAAGTATAGGCGCCGCATTTATGTCTTGCTTTAGTGGATTTGAAATTATTCCTCATTTAAACATAAGCTCTACTGTAAATCAATCAAAGGAGTTGCCAAAGGCTATATCTGAGTTAGGGCTTTCTCCCGTTATAAGTGTGATGAGCGCTTTGATGATTTCTGTTTTGATTGGTATTGCCGCTTGTTGGAATAAATCTACAACAATCATTAGTTTACTTGAAGAATTTCATAAAATTATCCTTTCAATAGTAACAAAAATGCTCATTCCTATTCTTCCAGTTTTTGTAGCTTTCACATTTTGCTCTTTGGCATATGAAAGAGTTATTACAAAACAATTGCCTATTTTCGCAATAGTTGTTTTGATTGTTATTTTAGGACATTATATATGGCTTACAGTCCTTTACACAATTGCCGCTATATACTCAAAAAAGAATCCATTTCGTGTTTTAAAATATTATGGTCCTGCGTATCTTACCGCTATAGGCACAATGAGTTCTGCAGCGACGCTTCCCGTAGCTTTAGAAAGCGCAAGAAAATCTGACGTTTTGCGTAAAGATATGGTGGACTTTGGAATACCTCTTTTTGCAAATATTCATGTTTGTGGCTCTGTTCTTACCGAGGTTTTCTTTGTGATGGTTGTTTCTCAAGTCTATTACGGAGCATTGCCTTCTGTTGAGACAATGATTTTGTTTTGCTTGCTGCTTGGAATATTTGCCGTTGGAGCTCCCGGTGTGCCGGGAGGCACGGTAATAGGATCACTCGGTCTTATTATAAGCGTGTTGGGTTTTGATAATAACGCTATAGCTCTTATTCTTTCAATATTTGCTCTGCAAGATAGTTTTGGCACAGCCTGCAATGTTACCGGCGACGGGGCATTAACGCTTATTCTTACAAAATTTGTTGAAAGTCACAATAATGACACAAAAGGTATTAAAACGGAGACTTTTAGTTAAAAAAATGCTAATATCAGTTATGTGTCAGCTATGAGGTATATTTGTTTCATAGCGAAAATATATCCGGAGGGATTAAAGTGAAAGAGAAATTAACGGCATTTTTATCGTTAAGTGCGTTGTTGCTTTCAAACGCTGCTTTTGGTTCTGCGGACAGCGTTACACAAAGTTTAGGAATTATGGCAGACGTCGGCGGGACGGTTATAACGCAGAGAACCCCTAAAGCAAATGACGGCAAAAATAAAGGGCTGTCTGCGGCGTCATATTTGTTTGACGTAAAACTTACTAAAAATATTGAACAAAACGGAAAAGTTTTTGCGCGGTTTAAAGGCGGAAGGGGTACTGGACTTGAAGTGGATGCGACCGGTAATAACGGTGTAAACTCATACGGACAAGCAAACGGAAATGAGGACCCGACTTTAGACTCTGCGGCAAACAATACTCTTGCAAAAGTTGTAGAGTTGTACTATGAACAGTCTATTCTAAATGATAAACTCACGGTAGATTTCGGTAAGTTAAATTTCTGGGCATTTTTTGCAGATAATAATTTTGCCGGAGATGATAATTGTCAGTTCTTAACGGGAACTTTTGCAGGAGATAAGACTATAGACTCAGTCCCTCAGCGTCCGGCATTAAGACTGAAATATGCTCTTTTTGAAAAACTTGACATTTCATATGCGTACTTTACAACAGATTTAGATCACTTTGATTCAAGTGGAATAAATATTGCTCAGTTTAATTTTAAACCTTTTACAAACAGCAACTACAGATTGTACGTATGGGGAAATAATGGTATTCACTATAAGTATAAGGACAATGCTTCAAAGTCAGGATCTTATGGATTTGGCGTAAGTATAGATCAAGCAATAAATGATGACTTTGGAATATTTGCAAGATGTGGATATAAGGAACATTCTGTTGGCGAACATGATAAAGATAAAGATGGTAATGAAATTAATAATTCTTTCGCTTTACCTCTTTCCGCAATGTGGAGCATAGGAGCTCAATTTAAAGGTTCTAAGTGGTCAAGAGAAAACGATGTCTTGGGCATTGCTGTCGGTCAAATATATGGTTCTTCAGATGCAAAAGGTGTTATTAAAGAGTATAATAACGGAACTTATAAAGATGGAGCAGAAACACAGTTTGAAGTTTATTATAAGTTTACA
>JAISDY010000060.1 GCA_031264425.1 Endomicrobium sp.
TATCCAAACTGTTTTTCTCAAAGACCCTGCGGCGAGATCAAAGTTGGAAGTTATATTTTCTTATCCCGGACTACATGCTGTTATTCTGCACAGATTTGCCAACAAACTTTGGAAAAATAAATTTTATTTTATGGCAAGGTTCGTTTCTCATATAAGCAGGTTTGTAACCGGGATAGAAGTCCATCCTGGCGCGGTAATAGGAAGAAGAGTTTTTATTGATCACGGAATGGGTGTTGTAATAGGCGAGACTGCAGAAATAGGCAATGACGTTCTAATATACAAAGGCGTTCTTCTAGGCGGGACGACTTTGGAAAGGAAAAAAAGACATCCTACTATCGGCGATAATGTGGTATTAGGCTCAAATGCCATACTTTTAGGAGCCATAAATATAGGTAAAAACGCCATAATAGCCGCAGCTTCTGTAGTTACACACGATGTGCCTGAAAATGCCACCGCTATTGGAGTTCCCGCCAGAATAAGCCTCGGACATAGTCCCGACGAAGTAAATAAACTTGAGCATGCAAAACTGCCGGACCCAATATCTGAAGCTATGAAATTTGTTTTGGAAGAACAAAAAATGCTAGAACAAAAAATAGCGGATAGAATTAGAATTCTTGAAGAAAAAATAAAATCCGGTTCAAATAAATAATATATCAACACTTATCAAGGTTTTATCAGACGGAGGAAACCTATGAATCTTTCTAAGTTTACCATTAAATCCCAAGAGGCGTTGGCAGATGCGCAAAATATAGCGTCTGAGTATGGTAATCAAGAAATTGCCGCCGAACATGTTTTGTACGCATTAGTTAAACAGCAAGACGGCATAGTTGGTGCAATTATAAAGAAAAGTGCTGCTACTGGTCAGGAAGATATGCTATTTTCAAACATATCAAAAGATTTGGTTTCCGAGATAGAAGAAAAAGTAAAAGTTTCCGGCGGAAACGTATATCTTTCTCAAGGACTTACAAAGATTTTAAACAATTCCGAAAAAACGGCAAAAAATTTGAAAGATGATTACGTTTCTACGGAACATATACTTATTGCAATAGCCGATGAATCTTCAGAAACAGCTTCAAAAATACTCAAAAAATATGGGCTCACAAAAGAAGTCATTTTAAAAAACCTTGTAAGCATAAGGGGCGATCAGAGGGTGACGGATCAAAACCCTGAAGATAAATACCAAGCTTTAGAGAAATATGGCAAAGACTTAACTGACTTAGCTAAACGAGGCAAGCTTGATCTGGTAATAGGCAGAGACGAAGAAATTCGTAGATTCGTGCAGGTATTATCCAGAAGAACAAAGAACAACCCTGTAATAATCGGCGAGCCGGGAGTAGGGAAAACTGCCATAGTTGAAGGTTTGGCTCAACGCATAGTTTCAGGTGATGTTCCTGAGAGTTTGAAAGACAAAAAAGTTATAGCTTTAGATTTGGGAGCTTTGATTGCAGGCGCCAAATACAGAGGAGAATTTGAGGATAGATTAAAGGCAGTGCTTAAAGAAATTCAGGTCACGGGAGGCAGAATAATTCTTTTTATAGACGAGCTACACACGATAGTCGGAGCAGGTTCTTCCGAAGGAGCCGTTGATGCGGCAAATATGCTAAAGCCTATGCTTGCAAGAGGCGAGCTTAAGCTTGTCGGTGCTACGACATTAGACGAATATAGAAAGTATATTGAAAAAGACGCGGCTTTGGAAAGGCGTTTTCAGCCTGTGTATGCGGGCGAGCCGTCTGTTGAAGATACGATAGCAATTCTTAGAGGAATTAAGGAAAGATACGAAGTTCACCATGGGGTAAAAATAAAAGATTTGGCTTTGGTTGCCGCGGCAACTCTTAGCGCAAGATATATAACAGACAGATATTTGCCCGACAAAGCCATAGACTTGGTTGACGAGTCTGCAAGTAAACTCAGAATAGAGATAGATTCCATGCCTACGGAGCTTGACGCCGTGGAGCGCAGGATAAGACAGCTTGAGATTGAAAAGCAGGCGGTAAAAAAAGAAAACGACGCTGCTTCAAAAGAGCGTCTTGCCAACATGGAAAAAGAAATAGACAGGCTAAGGCAAGATTTGGTAGGTATGAAAGTTCACTGGGAAAAAGAAAAATCTTCAATTTCACAAATCAGACGTTTAAAAGAAGGTATTGAAAATATGAAGATTGAAGAGCAGAAAACCGAAAGAAGCGGCGACTTAAACGCTGTTGCCGAAATTCGTTATGGCAAAATTCCAAATATGCAAAAACAGTTGGAAGAAGAAAATAAAAAGCTTCTTAAGCTTCAAAAAGAAAAGAAGATGTTAAAAGAAGAAGTGGACGAAGAGGATATCGCTGAAGTTGTAAGCAAATGGACCGGCATTCCCGTTACGCGCATGATGGAAGGAGAAATGCAGAAGCTCCTTAAAATGGAAGACAGACTTCATGAGAGGGTTATAGGTCAAGACGAGGCGGTAACCGCAATATCAAACGCTGTGCGCCGTTCTCGTTCTGGGCTTTCCGATCCGAATAAACCCATAGGCTCTTTTTTGTTTTTGGGACCTACCGGCGTCGGTAAAACCGAATTGGCAAAATCTTTAGCAGAACTTCTGTTTGATGACGAAAAAAATATAGTTAGAATAGACATGTCCGAATACATGGAAAAGCACAGCGTTGCCCGTCTTATAGGCGCTCCTCCGGGGTATGTCGGTTTTGAAGAGGGCGGTCAGCTTACCGAAGCTGTAAGAAGAAGACCGTACTGCGTGGTTTTGTTTGACGAGGTTGAAAAGGCAAATCCTGAAGTGTTTAATGTTATGCTACAATTGTTTGACGACGGCAGACTTACTGACGGTCAAGGAAGAACGGTCGATTTCAAAAATACTGTTATAATAATGACGTCAAATATCGGTTCTCAATATATTCAGGAGTATGACAATTACGACGATATGAAAAATAAAGTAATGCAGGAGCTGCATAAATATTTTAGACCGGAATTTCTAAACAGAATAGACGAGACTATAATATTTCAGAGCTTGGGCGAAAAAGAATTAAACCGAATTATTGACATACAGCTTAAATCTTTTGAAAAACGTTTAGACGACAGAAAAATACATGTTGAGCTTACGGATAAAGCAAAAGATTTTATTTCATCAAAAGGGTATGATCCCGCTTTTGGAGCCAGACCTTTAAAAAGAGCAAAGCTATATTTGCTAAATCCTCTTTCTTCAAAACTAATCGCCGGCGAGTTTAAAGAAGGGGATAAAATTATCGTTGATTTTACAAGAAGCAACAAAGAAAAACTGGAATTTAAAAAGAAACATTTGAATTAAAATATAATTCGGGTTTCTCCAATAACCTCAATGTCTTATAATTGCCATGAGTTTGGCTAAAATACAAGGCGAAAAACGCAGATAATTGACAAGTTAGTCCTATTTATACGGTTTTTGGTCGCGAGAGATCAGCTTCTCTTTGCGTGTTTATAAAATTATTGAAGTTGTTTATGTAAGCGTTCGCAGCGGCGTTATCTAAATTTGTGATTTTCATAAACTCGTTAAAGTAATAATTTGCTTTTTCCTGATTGTTTGAAAAATGCATTGCCAAAATGAGATTTGCATATACTTGAGGTATAAGCATTTGTCTAGCTTGAACCATTATTTCAAATATTTTTGCGGCATTTGCATAATCCTTATTCAACATAAAAGTGCTTCCTAACACATAGTTTACTTCGTCATAAGAAAATTTTAAAGAGTTCGCCAAAGGCATCAGCTCGTTTACCGCCTCTTGAAATCTTCCGTTATTCATCAATGAATATCCGTGAAACTTTACTGCCGTTATATTAGCGTACGAACTTTCGTTTATAACATGCCCCCAAAAGCTTACGCCATTTTTAAATTTATGGGAAGCCTTTGTTGTTATTGGCAAACATATGAAAATGACTACGGCAATTAACGATATTATTCCTTTTCGTATTTTTTTGTTTTCTATGTAAGGCGTTAAAAATGAAAAGAGCGTTGCGGTTATTGCAAATAAAGGGATATACATTCTGTTACCTTGAAACCACAGTCTTCCTCCGGCTAAATTAGTCGGCAATAATAAGATAAACGGCAGTAGGAAATAAAAAGACATTTTTAATTTTTCATGCGTTGATTTTTTATAAAATGCAAAGAAAGCAGTTAAAATTATTGAAAAAAATCCGGTTAAATATAGATTTAAACTTGCTTTTCCCCATAATGCGGCAAATGGCGTTCTTAAGCAAAATATGGCAGAGTAATAATCAAAAATCATATTTATGTTGTCTGAACTAAAAATATTAGATAAAGTAAGCGATCCTGAAATTCCAGCATGTCCGGGAAAGACGTCTCTTCTCAGCTTTAAGAAAAATAGAGCCGATGCAATCCATAGAATAACCAAAAGTATTATATATCTGTCTGATTTTAGGGTTTTTAAAGAGCGGATATTTATATCCTTATGAGTAATGTAATAAAAAATAAATATCGGTATTAAAATTAATCCCGATTCTTTTGAACAAAAAGCAAAAAAGGTAAATACTATGTGTCCTGCAAGTATATAAAGCTTCTTTTTGTCTATATATTCTATAAAACATGCTAAAGCAAGTATAAAATTTATAAGCATAATAGAATCGTTTCTTCCCGGTATCCATGCAACTGTGTGTATGCCTATAGGGTGGACGGCAAAAAGAAGAGCAGCCAAAAAAGAAGTTGTCGTTTTAAATAAATATCTTCTGAAAAACAGAAAAACAAGAATACATGAAATACAATGTAATAAAATACTGCCAAGATGAGAAAAACTCTCCGACTCTCCTGCTATCTTGTGTTCTATTACGAAAGATACACCCACCATAGGTCTATAATAAGGCGTTGGCGAACGACCGAACAAAAGGTCGTTCTTAAAAGCATCAATTATGGCTGTTTTTGAGTCGTAATCTTTAGCGGGCGTGTGTATGTGGTTATTGTCGTCAAGGTATGACATCCCAAAAGTAAGAGTGTTTGCATAAACTAATAATGCAGCTGCAAAAATAGCAAGCGACAACAAAATTATTTTAGATTTACTGCTTATTTTTTCAATACTAAACAGCATTTGTCTCTCCTGTTAAACGTCTGTATAGTCGTTTTCTTTTCATTCGGCTCTGTGGCAGAATTATAAAATCAGCTCTGCAGGACTTCGCAAGTTTTGCATCTTTTTCATATCTATCTCCGACAATAAGTATATCCTTAAAATTTAGGTTTAGATTTTTACTTATATATTTAAGAGCCTTCGGATCGGGTTTTAGACTCATAATATTTTTGTCTTCGGAACTGTAAATATAATCTGCTTTTATATTTAAAACTTTTGCTTTTTCGTCTGCAGGATAATCGGAATATACAATTACTATAATTTTCTTTTTATGCAGAGTGTCTATTATTTTTGCCAATTTTTTGTCTTTAGTATAAATTAAATACTTTAACGGTTTTTTTATCAGCCATAAGTTTACGATGTTTTTTGTTTCTTCTTGAGAAATTTTAAATTTACCGGCGACCAATTCGTACTGAGCGGTTTTGAAGTTTTTATTTTTTAATAAATTTTCATTTTCTCTAATCTTTCTAAAATACCTGACAATAAAAATCTCTTTTATCCCAAATGGGTGCAAAATACAATATAAAATCATGTTTATAATCATTAAAATTCTTAAAGGAAACTGGTAATACAAAGTTCCGTCCATATCAAAAGTTACGCACTTGTATTCGTATATATTTTTCATAAAAACTAAGCCTTGATTAAAGTTGTTTCAAGAAGATTATGCAAAGACGGTACGTTAACCGATGTTAAAACGTAAATAAGCATTATAAAAAGTACTAGATAGACAATTAAAAATTTTTCTTTCCAAACTTTTTCAGGCTTTTGAACTGCCGAATCGTTCTTGAAAGATATATTTAAATATAAGCAAAATAATCCGCATAAAAACGGTATGGCTATGATCAGCTCAATGCGGTATTTTATTAAGAAAATACCGCAGAAAAATACGGATAAAAGCGAATAAAAAACAGCGGATATAATTAAAGATTTTTCATCATAGTATTTAAAAGATTTGCGGTATAGAGACGCTTTTGTTTTGTCGCCTATAGCCCTATACTCGGAAAATCTTTTTGTTGCCATTAGAAATGCGCCTCCCATCCAATAACCAAGAACAATACTTACAGGAGGGAGGAAAACGGACGTTGCGGCAAACCAGCCTATCAAGAATCTAATGGCATTGTTTATTGATTCCGACAGAACGTCTATATATGGAAGTTCTTTTGAGCGTATTGGTCTTACGTTATACAAAATGCCCATAAGCAGAAGCCATAATTCCAAAATAAGAACTATATGCGACACATATATGGATGCCAATATCCCGGTCAATGAAAATATTACGTATTCAAGTATTATGTATTTTGTTTTTAGATTTTTTGAGACTATAGGTCTGTTTTTCTTTTCAGGATGGAACTTGTCAGAATCGGCGTCCAGCCATTCATTAATAACATAATTTGCCGATGCTATAAGACAAGTGGAAATAAAGGCTAAAAAGATGCGCGTAATTTCTGAAGACGTTTTTGTCCTTGTGATTAAAGCCCATGCAAAAAATACTCCCGGGAAAATAAACAGCTGTTTTATCCAATGGTCAAATCTTGCAATACATAGATAAGAGCGGAGGTTTTTTGGAAAGGAATATGCCAACGGTTTCTCCTAAAAAGTTAGAAATTAGAAAAACGCGTAAGATTAAGACAACAAAAGAAATTCTACACAAAAAACATACCTGTGTCAAAATTATATTTAATTCCACGACAAAAAACTGAGGTGCATATTTTTTTAAATATACGCCTCGGTAAAAATTTTATACTGCATATAGAAAGCAGACTACAAATCGGTTTCGTGGTAGCCGTTGGACTTAGAGTCGCAGGTTGAAGGAAAATTTCTGTCTATCAATTCAGTATAGTCTGTGCTGTAGGACTCTTTCAGAGCATTACAAAATCCCGCCTGAATTGTTGAGACACCCCACCCACCCAAGACGCTAGCAAGAGCAGGAATAGGCTGTCCAGCTAACAAAAATTTAGCTCCCAGTGCAAAACTAATTTCTTTACCCGGAAATTTTGAACAAGCTTCAAAAGGAAGGACTCTCATAAAACTGTTCATATGGCTTTGATAGCACAAATGCGTACTATTATTTGTGGTTATTTTTGCTCCAAATGAAATTCCTGCCACTAGGCAAAGAACAACTCCAACTGAAAACAATTTGTTGCAAATTCTTTTCTTATCCATATAAACCCCCTTCAATCAAGTATTTTACTTCCTATATAAACTATAAGCCTTATTAAGCAGAAGTATTGTTATTTTTGTAAAAAAGTTGCAAAAAATTGTAATAAAAGTCCTATATTTGCTAAACTTAAAAAGCAGTAATTTTTTCGTTTTTATTACCGCTGTTAAAGGTGTCATACATGTCATATCTTGGATTAGCAAGAAAATTCAGACCTCAAAACTTTGACGAAGTCATAGGGCAGGACCATATTTCCCAAACTCTTAAAAATGCTATTTCTGAAAAAAGAATATCGCACGCTTATTTGTTTAGCGGTCACAGAGGCTGCGGGAAAACGACTATGGCAAGAATACTTGCCAAAGCGTTAAACTGCAAAAATGGTCCTACCGCTATTCCTTGCGGAGTTTGCGAAAACTGTCTTGAAGTTTCAAAAAGCTCAAGCATTGACGTATTAGAAATAGATGGCGCATCAAACAACGGCATAGACGAAATAAGAGCGTTAAGAGAGAACGTAAAGTTTTCAAGTGCCCACTCAAATTACAAGATCTATATTATAGACGAAGCTCATCAGATAACCACTCAGGCGTTCAATGCTCTCCTTAAAACTTTGGAAGAGCCTCCTGCCCATGTAATTTTTATAATGGCTACTACCGAGCAGCATAAAATTCCAGTTACTATTCTTTCAAGATGTCAAAAATATAGATTTAAACTCATACCTGCTTCAGAAATGGCTTTAGCTATACAAAACATTGCCAAAAAAGAAGGTTTTGAGATAGATACTGACGCTTTAAGCATTATTACCACAGCTTCCGGCGGTTCTATGAGAGACGCCTTAAGTTTATTGGACCAAGCGGTATCTTCAAATGCGGGAAAGATAACGGGCGAATATATAAGAGGGCTTCTTGGTCTTCTTCCAAAAGATATAATTGCTTTGGTTACTGAAAATATTGCCAAAGGCGATATTCAGGCTATTTTAAAAATCGTCAAGGAAATTAACGACGAGGGATATAATATTTTGCAGTTTGCAAGAGATCTGAGAGACCACTTAAGACAAGTTATGATTTACTTGATAAATCCGAAAGTGACGGAAATTTCTACAGAAGATAAAAAACTTTTTGAAATTCAAAAGAGTTTGTTCACGGTTTCACGCCATATAAGAATGAACAATTTGTTGTCAAAAGCTTTGGAAGAGATGCGTTGGCATGACCAGCCGAGAATTCTTCTTGAAATGTATTTGCTTAAAATGTCTGAACCTTATTATAACGTTGGCGAGCTTATAAATAGAATCGCCGAACTTGAAAAGAATGCTATTAATAAGGAATGCGGCTTTGAAAGTTCAGAGAGCGAACAAGCGAAGATAAAAGAAAGTTACAACGTTGCCGCGCCCGCCGACTTGATAAGCGTATGGGACGAGCTGGTTGCTGAAATAATGAAAAAACATCCTCTAACGGCTCAGTCTTTAAAAAAGGCTGTAATTAAAGTTACGGGCGATGCGTCCATACAGTTGTCCGTTCCCGGTCAGTTTGACTACGAAGGCATAATGGGATTCCAAGAGCAGATTACAAAATTGTTCCAAAGAAAGACAGGAATAAATATAAAAATTAAAGTTATGATTGAAAAAAACGCTTTGCCAAACAAGAAAGAAGACATAGTGGTAAAAGAAGCAAAACCCATATCTTCCGTTGAATATACAATTAAAGAAGATTTAAAAGAAACGGCAAAGACAGCCGTGCCTAAACACATAGAGGATATAGCTAAGAAGTTTAAATCTACCGCTAAAAAAATCACGGACAATAAATAATATGAACAGACCTCAATCCATAGAAAGAATGATTGAAATAATAAAAAGGATGCCGGGAGTAGGACCAAAAATGGCAGAACGCTTAAGTTATCATATATTAAAGATGCCAGAGAATGAGGTAAGCGGGCTTGTGGATTCTATACTCAAGGCAAGGCGGACAATGAAAAATTGTAGCATTTGCTATAACCTAAGCGAACATGATCCGTGTCCCGTATGTTCTGATTCTGCAAGAGACCGCAATACTGTTTGCGTAGTGGAAACTCCTCAAGATTTAATAGCAGTAAGCAAAGTTAAGGATTATAAAGGTCTCTATTTTGTTCTTGGCGGAGCGTTGTCTCCTTTAGATGCCGTAGGTCCTAACGATATAAGAATTGACAATTTGATAAAACGACTAAAAAGTGATAACATTAGTGAGGTAATACTTGCCACCGATACCGATTCTAAAGGCGAAATGACTGCAGTTTACCTCGCGGAACTTATAAAAAAACTAGGTATTAAAGTAACAAGGCTTGGATATGGTTTACCCGTTGGCGGGGACATTGAATATGCTGACGAGGTAACTATTTCACGTGCAATCGCAGGTCGCAAAGAGATGTGAAGAGTGTTCTTTAAACTCAAAATTAACTAGTGTAAAAAGAAGAAGTGGGATTGGAAAAGAGCTTTAAATAAGCTTAATCTAATGTCGTCGTTTGCTTTTTACTTCTCAATAAAGGAGCATAAAAATGTCAGCAAAAATGATTGAAGTCCGTTGGCACGGACGCGGCGGACAAGGCGCCAAAACAGCAGCGCTTTTATTTGCCGAAGCTGTTTTAGCAACAGGTAAGTACATTCAGGCTTTTCCTGAATACGGTCCGGAGAGAATGGGAGCGCCGGTTCAGTCGTTCAATAGAGTAAGCGAAGACCCTATAACAATTCATTCAGGCGTTACAAATCCCAACTATGTTGTTATATTGGATCCCTCTCTTATGGAGTCAGTGCCGGTTACAGACGGTATAGGAACTACTGGCAAAGTTATAGTAAATACCTCTTTCAGCTCAGATGAAATTGCTAAAAAGCTCGGAATTGACGCAAATCAGGTTTATGTTGTAAATGCAAGCCAAATAGCCCGTGAAACAATAGGAAAAGACATACCAAATACGCCTATGCTCGGAGCTTTAGTCAAAGTAATAGGAACGCTTGATATTAACAGTGTTCTTGAAGATACGAAAGGCAAACTTATGGCAAAATTCAGACACAAACCCGAAGCTATAGATGGGAATCTTTCATCTATAAAACGCGCTTTTGACGAAGTAAAAAGCCGGTAAATTTAAAAATATTATAGGGAGCTTTTTGCTCCTTGGAGGAATAAAGTGAATAAAGAAAGTACTAATAAAAAATTGACTGCCGCGGAACTCCCCGTTGGGGATTATGTAGAACCGGGAACAGCCGTAGCTTTTGATACCGGGAGCTGGCGTTCAATAAGACCTGTATGGAACAAAGATAAGTGCATACATTGCTTAACTTGTTGGATTTCATGCCCCGATGCTTCCATAAAAATTGCTCCAGACGAAAAAAAAGAAACAGTTGTCACTGGGATAGATTACGATCACTGCAAGGGTTGCGGAATTTGCTCTAAAGAATGTCCCGTTAAAGTTCAAGCTATTACAATGGAACAAGAAAAGAAATAATTATTAAGAGGCTTTTTGCCTCAAGGGGTTAAATGAAATGATAAAGACAGTTTTTTCAAAAGGTAAACTTGTTGCAAAAACAGGCAACGAAGTTATGGCGGAAGCAATGCGCCAAATAGAGCCGGACGTAGTGGCGGCGTATCCTATAACCCCTGCGACGGAAATTGTGCAGATATTCTCACAGTTTGTCGCAGACGGAGTTGTAAAAAGCGAGTATGTGGCTGTTGAAAGCGAACATTCTGCAATGTCATCGACTATAGCGGCTTCTGCGGCTGGAGCTAGAGCTATGACCGGCACTTCTTCGCAAGGATTGTGTCTTATGTGGGAAATGCTCTATATCGCTTCGGGTTTGAGGCTTCCTATAGTTATGGCGGAAGTCAACAGAGCGATTTCTGCTCCTCTTAATATTCACGGCGACCAATCGGACACAATGGGTGCAAGAGATTCAGGCTGGATTCAAATTTATTCGGAAAATTCTCAAGAGGCTTATGACAATATGATTCAAGCTACAAGAATTGCCGAAAAGGCAAAACTTCCCACGCTTGTAACGACCGATGGATTTATTATTTCCCACTGTATGGAAGTGGTGGAACTTTATCCAGACGCTGATGTAAAGGCTTTTGTAGGTGAGTATAAGCCTGAAAGATACTTATTGGACACCAAAAAACCTTATACTTTGGGTTCAATTGACTTGCAAGACTATTACTTTGAACATAGATACCAGCTTGCTCAAGCTATGAGAGACTCAAAAGACATAATCTTAAACGTAGCCAAAGACTTTGAGAAAACGTTTGGACGTAAGTACGAAATGTATGAAAAATTTATGCTTGACGACGCTGAAGTTGCAATAGTAGTTATCGGATCAACGGCTGGAACCGCAAAAGTTGTTGTAAACGAGTTAAGAGAAAAAGGAATTAAAGCCGGTCTTTTGAAAATAAGAGTTTTCAGACCGTTCCCAACGGAACAGGTTGCCAAAGATTTGGCTCACGTAAAAGCTATAGCTGTGTTGGATAGAGCCGATTCTTGCTCGGGAGCTTTTGCTCCTCTGCATGCGGACGTTGTGTCCTCTTTGTACGCTGCGGGAGTTACAACCCCTAAAGTTGTAAATTATGTCTATGGGCTTGGCGGAAGAGAAATCAACACTACGCATATAGCTGAGGTTTATGAGACTCTTGTCAAGATAGCTTCAGGCGCCCAAAAGCCGGCTAATCAAGTAGAATATATAAACGTAAGAAAGAAATAGAAAGCTTTAAAAGCTTAAACTTTTAGGAGATATAAAATGGCAAATTTAAAAGATTTGAGTAAAAATCCGGAACGTGTAACAGGCGGACATCGTCTTTGCGCAGGTTGCGGAGCAGGTATAGTCGCTAGACAGTCTATGATAGCCGCGGGGAACACGCCGGTTGTTGTTACCAGTGCGACAGGTTGTTTGGAAGTTTCCACTACTATTTTCCCCTATACAGCTTGGAAAAATTCGTTTTTTCACAGCGCTTTTGAAAATTCTGCGGCGACATGTAGCGGTATAGAAACAGCTTACAGAAGTTTAAAGAAGCAGGGAAAAATAACGGAAGATATTAGATTTATCGCGTTTGGCGGCGACGGCGGTACATACGACATAGGTTTGCAGTCTTTATCGGGAGCTATGGAAAGAGGGCATAGAATGCTTTATATATGCTACAACAACGAAGCATATATGAACACTGGCATACAGAGATCCGGAGCAACGCCTCTTGGTGCGCATACAACCACCGCTCCCGCAGGAAAAGCTCATCAGGGAAAAGAGCAGAACAAAAAAGATTTAACGCAGATAATGATAGCTCATAATATTCCTTATGTCGCTCAAGCGTATGTCGGAAACTGGAATGACTTTATAACAAAAGTACAAAAAGCTTTATCAATAGACGGACCGTCATTTATAAATATTTTGACGCCATGCAGATTAGGTTGGAACTATAAGCCTGAAGATACAATGTCTCTTGCAAGGCTTGCTGTTGAAACCTGTATTTGTCCTTCTTTTGAAGTTGAGAATGGTGTTTACAAAATAAACGTTATGCCGAAAGAAAAGAAACCTGTAAGTGAGTTCTTAAAGCCTCAGGGTAGATTTAAACATCTTTTCAAGCCTGAGAATGGTCCAATTCTTGAAGCTATTCAGAAAAAAGTTGACAACAATTGGGAGCTTTTGCAACGTAAAGCTTCAGCAGGCTGTCAGGCATAGATTTCTATCAGTAAATTTCAATATTTAAAACGAACGGATAATATGTTTTGTCCGTTCGTTTTTTTATATATAATTTAGGTTCTAGCCGGAGGATTAGTCATCAGCCGGTATATTTTTGAATGTTTCATAAACATAAAATGACGCATTGACATTCATTAGGGCAATTTATAAAATATTGGCATGGAAAATATTGAAATTTTAGCTGTTAAAGTTAGAAAAGCAGCTGAAAATTTAAAAAAATTTACGAATGAGAACCATAAATTAAAGTTAGAAGTTGAATATTTGAGAAAAGAAAATGAACGCAATAGAAGCATTGTAAGCGAATATGCGGCATTAAAAAGAAACGCAGAAGAAACAGTCTCCAGAGTGGAAAGAATAATGAAAAAGATTGATACGGCAAAGGTTTCGTAATATGGCTACTACCCGTGAAAGAATAATGGGGAGAGATATAGAATTTAATATAGACAATTTAGACGAGTTAAGTTTTAACAGGGTTGTAAATTTTGTAAATGAGCAGTGGAGTGAAGTAAAAAAAGAGAATTTTAATGTGCCCGACACGCAGAAAATAGCGGCTTTAACCGCTGTGAAAATAGCGGCAGAACTGCTTAAATTAAGAGATTTGCAAGAAAGTATTTCAAATAATTATGATAAGAAAATTAGAGACCTAATTAGGCAACTTGACGAGTCCGGTTACGCGAATTGAAATATTTTTATAATAATCTGCGATGTTGGTGATGTTTTAGTCGGTTTATTCCTACAAGTCAACTTTAGAGAACAGCAGTCGAGCGTATGCTCGTGGGCTTATGCCACTGTGTCTCACTTAAACAAAGAGGGCTTTAAACTGGTTAAAACTAACGGCATTGCGGGTTTTTCTATTTTATGAAACAAACAGATTTTTTTAGTGAGGCGGCAAGCCAAAAAAATAAACCATTGGCTGCAAGAATGGCGCCATGCGGCTTTGAAGAGTTTATGGGACAGGACAACATTGTCGGAAACGACAAGCTGTTGCGTCGTGCCATAGAAGCCGACAATCTTGGTTCTGTTATATTTTTTGGACCGCCTGGAAGCGGAAAAAGCGCTTTGGCGAGAATAATAGCTTCAAAAACAAAATCATATTTTGAAGAAGCAAATGCCGTAACTATAGGAATATCCGACATAAGAAAAATAATAGATTCGGCTAAATCTAGATCGGAGCTATCAGGTAAAAAGACTATCCTGATGCTTGATGAAATTCATCATTTTAATCGTTCTCAACAAGACGCTTTACTTCCCGATGTTGAAAGAGGAATCATAACTCTAATAGGCATAACAACAGAAAACCCGTTTTTTTATATTAACGCGGCGATTATTTCAAGAAGCACGGTTTTTGAGTTTAATTCTTTGTCGCAAAAAGCTTTATCTGCGATTATGGAGTCGGCTCTGACTGATAAGGATAAAGGGCTTAGCAAGTATAATGTCAGAATGTCCGAAGAGGCAAAAAAACATCTTATTGCCAATTCGGGAGGCGATGCAAGAAAACTTCTCAACGCTCTTGAGATAGGTGTTCTTTCAACAAAAGTGAATAAGGATGGCGTTAGGGTTTTTGACATAGACGTGGCTCAAGAATCAATGCAGAAAAAAGCTATTGTTTATGATCGTTCAGGAGACGCTCATTACGACCATATCTCGGCGTTTATAAAATCAATGAGAGGAACAGATCCTGACGCGACTGTTTATTGGTTGGCAAAGATGCTTGTGGCTGGGGAAGACCCTCGTTTTATTGCTAGAAGAATAATAATTTGCGCTTCTGAAGACGTAGGCATAGCGGATCCTAGAGCGTTGACTCTTGCCGTTTCCGCTCTTACCGCTGTTGAGTTTGTAGGTATGCCTGAAGCGAGGATTATTTTAGCTCAGGCGGCTATTTATGTCGCATGCGCTCCAAAATCTAACGCTTCTTACTTAGCAATTGAAAAATCGTTGGCGGAGGTTAAAAATGGCAAAGATAGGAAGGTTCCGAATCACTTAAAAGACGCAAATCTTGACAGAAAAGAACTGGTCCACGGAAAAGGCTACAAGTATCCGCACGATTTTGAAGGACATTATGTCAAGCAGGAATATTGGACGGATCCTGTGGAACTTTATACGCCTACAAAAGAAGGATACGAGGGTAAAATACGTGAGCGATTACTTGGAATTAGAAAAAAGAAAAGTTAGGCTTGAGTTTTTGTCTATGAGAAACAGACTTGATCCGACCTTGGCTTTAGTTTGCAGTACTGCTATTCTTGCCGCACTTAAAAAGCTTTCTCTATACGAACAGGCGAATACTCTTATGATTTACTTGTCTTATGGTTCCGAGGTAATAACTGATTTTATTGTGAACTCAGCTATTGAAGAAGGGAAAAATGTTGTTGTTCCTGCGATAAAAAATCCCGGAGATTCGTTTATGCAGGCTGTAAGAATAATAAGGCTTGAAGACGCCGATCAGTTAGTTTACGGAATAAGGCAGCCTGAGGTAAATTCGGACGATGTCGCTTCAAAAGATTCTATTGATTTAGCTTTGATACCGGGTATTGCTTTTGATCTTTCGGGCTACAGACTTGGTTACGGTAAGGGCTATTACGATAGATGGTTAAAAGACGTGCCTTTAAGCAAGACGGTAGGTCTTGCTTATGATTTTCAAATTACGGACAATCTTCCAATCGGAAAACATGATCTGCCGATTGGAACTATCGTTACTGAGCAAAGGATCATACAAACTATAAAGTGAGGAGCGAAAGATGGGAGCGATTATTATAGGAGTTTTAGCAGCAATTACAGGCTATGTTTTGCGTCTAGTTTATGCAAAAGTAAATGCGAAGTCGGCAGAGCAAGTCTCGGAGAGAATAATAAAAGAAGCAAAAATGGTTGCGGAGACTAAAACAAAAGAGGCTTTGCTTGAAGCAAAAGTCATAGTTGATAAAGAAAGAAAAGAGTTTGAGCATGAGATAAAAGAAAGAAAGCAATCAGTCCAAAACATGGAAAATAGAATCAATCAGCGCGAAGAAAATTTAGAGCGCAAGATGGACGCCATTGACAGGAAAGAAAAAGATTTGGCGGGTAAAGAGAAAGAAATTTCAAACAAAGAGAATCATCTTACGATGAAGTTTTCTGAAGTTGACAAAATAAAAGAAGAACAGAAAAAAGTTTTGGAATGCATGTCGGGAATGACAAGAGAAGAAGCCAAGAAGACGCTAGTAAACGAGATGGAAAAAGAAGCAAGACAAGATGCGGCTATTCTAGCTCAGAAACTTGAGCAAGAAACTCGCGAAAATGCGGATAAAAAATCAAAAGAAATTCTTTCCATTGCAATACAGCGCATAGCTGCAGACCACACGGCAGACATTACTACCTCAACCGTTCAAATACCTAGCGACGAAATTAAAGGAAGAATTATAGGAAGAGAAGGAAGAAATATAAGAGCTTTTGAGCAAGCCACAGGAGTGGACTTGATAGTTGACGACACTCCGGAAGCTATTACTATCTCTGCTTTTGACGGCGTAAGAAGACAGACGGCTAAAATTGCATTGGAAAGATTGATAGCGGACGGTAGAATACATCCTGCCAGAATTGAAGAAGTTGTTGCAAAGGTTAAAAAGGAAATGGACCAGCATCTTAAAGAAATCGGCGAGCAGGCTGCTATTGACGCGGGCGTTCCGGGTCTTAACCTTGAGATAGTTAAATTGCTGGGCAAATTAAAATATAGGACGTCTTACGGTCAAAACCAGCTTCAGCACACCCTAGAAGTTACATGGCTTGCGGGCGCTATAGCCGGGGAGCTTGGTCTGGACGTTATGTTTTGCAAGAAAGCGGCTTTGCTCCACGATATAGGTAAAGCCGTTGACCACGAAGTTGAGGGAACTCATCATCAGATTTCTGCGGACATAGCTAAGAAATACGGCGAATCCCAAAAGATGATAAATGCTATTTTGTCGCACCATGAGGGAATTGAAGCTCCTGCAAGCCCTGAAGCTTTTGTAATAGCTGCCGCAGACGCAATTTCTGCTGCAAGACCCGGAGCAAGAAGAGAGTCTGTAGAGCATTATTTAAAGCGTCTTGAGAAACTTGAAAAAGTGGCTAAAGAATTTCAAGGCGTTTCTTTGGCTTATGCCGTCCAAGCCGGAAGAGAAGTAAGAATACTTGTTGAGCCTGAACATGTTGACGACAAGCAAGCTCAAGTTTTGGCTCATGACATAGCCAAGAAAGTTGAACAAGAGCTTGAATACCCTGGACAAATCAAAATAACGGTAATAAGGGAAACAAGAGCGCAAGACATAGCCAAATAAAATATGAGAATTGAGAATAACGATAATGACGAGCGTTTGATTTATACTGTTTCTCAAATAAGCGCTGAAATAAAGCTTATTTTGGAAGATTCTTATCCGTGTGTTTGGGTGCAAGGCGAGATTTCAAACTTTAAACTTTACAACTCGGGGCATATGTATTTTAGCGTTAAAGACGCTAACGCTCAAATAAAAGCAGTAATGTTTCAAAATGCAAACACAGGTTTGACTTTTGCTCCTGAAGACGGTATGAGAGTTTTAGTTTATGGGAGAGTCAGCTCATACCCTAAATATGGCGATTACCAGATTATTGTAAACCATATGGAGCAGTATGGTAAAGGCGAGCTTTACGAGGCATATGAGAAACTTAAGAAGAAGCTTGATTTGGAAGGTTTGTTTGACGAAAGCGTAAAAAAAGCAATTCCTGATATTGTAAATAAAATCGGAGTTGTTACTTCTCAAGATGGCGCGGCTTTACATGATATTTTGCGCGTTATATATAATTTGAAAGTTGATGTTGAAGTTTTGATATGCCCTGCAAGAGTGCAGGGAAACGAGGCTGAAAAGGAAATCCCAAAAGCTATAAAATACTTAAACGATAATTATAAAGATTTAGATGTTCTTCTTATTGGTCGCGGCGGCGGTTCAATAGAAGATTTGTGGGCGTTTAACACGGAAGTTGTGGCTAGATCAATTTTTAACTCTAAAATACCCACGGTGTCTTGCGTCGGACATGAAGTGGACTTTACAATAGCGGATTTTGTTGCGGATATGCGAGCGCCCACTCCGTCCGCGGCGGCGGAAATGGTCTTAAGGAAAAGAAGCGTTATATCCGGACAAGTGGAACAGTTGCGAAATTCTTTAAACGACGCAATGGATTTAATATTCAACAATTATCTTGAGCGGTTTGAAAGATTGAAGTCTTCAAGAAGTTTAATAAAGCCGCATTTAATATATGAGGATAAAATAACTTACGTTGACGATATGGGCGAAAGACTTAAAAATAATGTGGAAAGACTTTTTGAAACGAAGTTTGAAAAATTGAAAAATACCGCTCATAAATTAAATATATTGTCGCCTTTGGCTGTTTTGGAAAAAGGTTTTTCAATTTGTTTTGACGGCAATAATAAAATTATTAAAAATTCAAACGAAGTCAAAAAAGGTGATATTGTGAATATAAAACTTGCGTCTGGCGGTTTTAATGCCGAGGTAAAATCTTATGACTAAAAAACAATTAAATTTTGAAAAGTCTTTGCAAAGACTGGAAGCTATAGTTTCGGAAATGGAAAACGCCGAGCCTGATTTGGATAAAGCCTTGGCTTTGTTTTCTGAAGGGGCGGACCTCGTAAAATTTTGTTCCGAAAAACTCAACGAAACAAAAAAGAAAATTGAAATTATAACTTCTTCGGGAGAAATAAAGCCTTTTAGGGAGTAAATTTTGCAAAAAGTTAATTTAAAAAAATATTTGTCAAAAAAAGCGAATTATGTAAACTCGGCGTTAAAAAAGTTTTTGCCTAAAGACAATTCCATAATTTCTCAAGGTATGCGTTACAGCGTTATGGCAGGCGGAAAAAGACTCCGTCCTATTTGTGTTTTTTTAGCTGCGGAACTTTTTGGCGGCAAAGCTAAAGACGTTCTTCCAGCGGCTTGTGCGGTGGAATATTTGCACACGTACTCGTTAGTTCATGACGATTTGCCGGCTATAGATAACGATGATTTGCGCAGGGGAATGCCTACCAATCACAAAAAGTTCGGCGAAGCTGCCGCTATTTTATGCGGCGATGCTTTGCTCACGGAAGCCTTTAATCTTATGACAAAAGCTAATGCTGAAGATAAGAACATTAACAAAGCGGTAAAGGTTCTCGCTGATTGCGGCGGATATAAAGGCATGATTGCTGGACAAGCCGAAGATACTATAGAAACAGGCGGCTGGAGCGAGAAAAATAAAGAAATTTTAGAGAAAAAGTTAAAATTTATACAGATAAAAAAAACTGCGGCGTTGATAGTTGCAAGTTTAAAAATAGGAGCGCTTTTAGCCGACGCGGATGAAAAAGGTTTAAAATCATTGGAGTCTTACGGAACAAATGTAGGAATAGCTTTTCAAATTACAGACGATATTTTGGACGTCTATGCTGATAAAAGACTTTTAGGTAAAAATGGCAGCGATGCGGACAACGATAAACTTACCGCTCTTTCATTGTTTGGCAAAGAGGA
>JAISDY010000082.1 GCA_031264425.1 Endomicrobium sp.
TTTTATCTTTTTCTGCTGTAACTTCTTATGCTCAAAACAACGATGGCGTTATAAATATTGAATCTCCAACGCAGGCTGTGGTCTTTGAGAATTCAGAAGAACAAGAAGAAATTGTAACGTCAAAAATAGTAAATGCCTTATCCAAGGCAAGATTAGACGAGAAAACAAAAGACAAAATTCTTGACGCGTCAATGTCTTATAAAAAAGCTGTAATCGCTTTTAAAGAAGGCAACCTTGAAAAATCAAAAAAACATTTTTCTACGTTTATGGATAAACTTTCAAAAGCAGATATAGAACCCGGTCTTTATGCATTTCTTTTTGAAGATATTGACGAAATACTTTCTAAGCTAAAAAAATTCTACTCTCCAAACGATTCCACGCTTCTTCAGCAAGATTATTCTGTGCCTATGACAACCGCAGACGACGCTTTGGTAAAAAAGTATATTGCGATATATTCTTCGGGCAAAGCTAAAGAGCGTATAAAAACCGCATTAGAAAGAAGCGGCGCTTATAAAGACATGATTTTAAAAATCTTGAGGGAATTTGGACTTCCTGAAGAGCTTTTTTATCTGCCTATAGTTGAAAGTTTATATAACTTAAATACGGTTTCCCGCGCTGGAGCCGTAGGCTTGTGGCAAATTATGTCTCACAGAGGCAGAGCGTTAGGGTTGCAGATAAATTATTGGATAGACGAAAGGCGTGATCCTGAAAAGTCCACGAAGGCAGCTTGTATATACTTAAAACAACTTTATCTTATGCTAAATGACTGGCATCTTGTCCTTGCGGCGTACAATAGAGGAGAATATGGTCTTATAAGGGATATGAAATTTTCCAACGCTTCCGACGTTTCAGAAATGATTTCAAGAAATGCTGTCCCTAAAGAAACGCAAAATTATGTGCCTCAGTTTATAGCTGCGGCAACAATAGGCAAAGCCCTTGAAAAGTATGGTTTTGTCAATTTACAATACAGCAGTCCTCAAAAATATGATATTTATAAAACTGACAAAATTATAGATTTAAAGATCGTCGCTCAATGCGCAAATACTACAATTGAAGAAATAAAAAAATTAAATCCGGCGTTAAGCGCTTGGTGTACGCCTCACGGCTATCCAAACTTTGAGCTAAAAATTCCGTACGGAAGCAGAGAAATATTTATAAAAAATATTGAACAAGTGAAAGATTTAAATCCTTCGCCGGGATTTATAAAGCATAAAGTTGCAAAATGCGAATGGATTGAAAAAATAGCGGCAAAGTATAAAACAACGCCTAAAGAAATCTATAAAGATAACCGTACTTTGTTAAAACAAAAATATTTGCGCCCCGGACAAATTATAGTAATCAGACCGGGAAGAAAGTATTTCGCTTAATAAAAAATACGAGCAGAAGTAATGAAATTTAAAAATTTCAATAAAATATTTATTAGAGAATGTAAAAGCATACTAAAATCAAAAGATATGCTTTTAATATGTATCGCGGCGCCTTTATTTTACAGCCTTTTGTTTTCTTTTCTTTATATAAACAGAAGAGCGGCTGATATTGAAGTCGGTGTGGTAAATATTGACAAGTCGTCAACTTCAAGAAAACTTGTAAGAGCTTTAAATGCAACTCCTGAGCTTAAGACTATTAGCGCATATGCTTCTTCGCGCGAAGCGTTAAGAGACATTTTTAAAGACAAGATAAACGCTTTTTATTTTATACCCGGTAATTTCAGCGGGACTTTAAAAAAAGGTCAAAGCATTTTAATTTCAGACGTGGTAAATTCAAGCAATTTTTTAGTCGCAAGCAATGTGTTAAAAAAAATTACGCTTACCGCGACAGATTTCACAAAAAAACAATTCATCAAGATACTTAGCAATAAGGGATATTCTTATAAATCTGCGGAAAATGCCTTCTCCCCTATCAAAATAAACACAGTTTATTTGTTTAACACACAAATGAATTATTCTGATTTTCTTCTTCCATGTTTGCTGCTTGCCGTTCTTCAACAAATAATTTTGGTAGCAGTTTGTACAAGTTTAGCCTCTGAGAAAGCTAGACTGAATATATACAAAAACGCAGGGTTAAATTTTAGCGGTATATTTTTTGGTAAAAGTATTCCTTATATTTTAATAGGGAGTATTATAAATTTTTTTAACATTTTTATTATCTTGCCGATAAACTCAATACACGCCGTATCTTTATTTGGAGTTTTTACAGTATCCACAGCTTTTATAGTTGCGACGGTCTTTTTTTCAATACTTATATCGTCTTTATTCAGATCTCCGGAAGCGGCTATGGCAGCGCTTATGTTTTATTCTTTACCAACAGTTTTATTGTCAGGTTTTGCTTGTCCACACAACGCTATGCCCGTATTTTTAAAGGCAGTTTCTTATTTTTTTCCATCAACATATTCCATGAATTATGTAAGAATGTTTATCCTTGGAGATATTTCAATAAAGTATGCCATAAGACCTACGATAAATTTAATTCTTTTTGCTTCGGCATGTTTTTGGATAGCGTACCTAATTGAATATAAAACGCAAAGGATATTTACTTTAAAATAAAAAATAGCTTAGCAATAAAGATACTATCTCTACATTTACTACATTTGAAAACAGACTTTAAAAGCAGAAGATATTACAACTCAACAAAATAACACGACAACACCTGCAGTTAATAAACTCTCAATTAATCTAATTTTTAAATGTTTAAATTAGACAAAAAGTATTAGATTTCCTATAATGGTGTCCTCTCAAGCAGTTCTTTCCCCTGATATGCAAGGGGGGCCATAGTTAAACGGGAGAATATATCGTTCGCAACGATAAGATGCGGGTTCAATTCCCGCTGGCTCCACATATGTATTTTTATTTGTCGTCGGAATTTTGAAGTCTTTCAAATTTCTTCTCCTTATGTCATCCTAAAAAAAAGCCGATTATTTTTTAGTCGGCTTTTATTTTGTATGTGCTTAAATTAT
Organism: Endomicrobium sp.; assembly: GCA_031264425.1. GTDB lineage: Bacteria > Elusimicrobiota > Endomicrobiia > Endomicrobiales > Endomicrobiaceae > Endomicrobiellum. Next base: position 2,954 of record JAISDY010000082.1, read on the forward strand.
TGCGAATTGCCTTCTTAAATAGAAATATTTCATTTTTATATAAAGCCCGCATACAAAAAACATT
>JAISDY010000123.1 GCA_031264425.1 Endomicrobium sp.
TATTTTTTAAAGGAGGTGTCTTTTTCGCAAAAAAGATGTGAAAGATTTCTGAAATCTGACACTTAAGTTTATTGGAAAGGTAAAAAGTTAAGATTTAAGAGTGAAAATAAGAAAAAAGAAGGATGGTTTTCTGAGTTTTCTTACTAAATTTAAAATTGTCGTCTGAGAGATTGTTTAGAAGATGAGATTTTAGAGGAACTTAATTAAAATAGATTAACTTTTTATAGACAAAAGAATTTTGTCTTTGGTGTTATAGTTTTATAAGAAGTTAAAGACAACTCAAATAGTTGCGTTTTCCACAGGGAAGCTAAACGATATGCTCAGATAAGAAAATGTTAATATGGTGTTGGACTTTCAGTTTATAAATATTATAATATTCTAGGCGATAAATAAGCGTAGTCCTTTCTGAAAATCTATTTGAAAATTCAATTTGAATTAGGTGGACAAATGATAAATATTTCTGCTTACGTTCTGACAAAAAACGAAGAGAAACATATAAGAGAATGTATAGAAAGCGTTAAGTGGGCTGACGAAATTGTAATTGTTGACGATTTCAGTACAGATTCTACTGTTGAAATATCAAAGAGTATGGGCTGTAAAGTGATTCAGAACAAATTTGAATATTTCGGCAAGCAGAGAAACTTTGCTTTAACCCAATGTTCTAATGAGTGGGTTATATGTCTTGATGCTGATGAAAGGATTACTCACGAATTAAAAGAAGAAATAGAGCAAGAGCTTAAAAATACTCCAAGTGCTGACGCTTTTATCTCTCCAAGAAAGAGTAAGTTTATAAACAGATGGATACTGCATTCAGGTTGGTATCCAGATTACAGGCATCCTGTTTTATTCAACAAGAATAAAATGAAATATAAAGACCAGTTGGTTCACGAAGACATTGAATACAACGGCAAAAAAGTTTATTTTAAAGGAGATATTCTTCATTACCCGTACGACAGTATAAAACAATTTGTTAAAAAGTCTGATTTTTATACCGATTTGCGTTCAAAAGAAATGTTTGAACGAGGAGAAAAGTTTAAAATTTTAAATCTCTTTGTAAATCCAAGCGTTATGTTTTTTAAAATGTATATAATAAAGAAGGGGTTTCTTGACGGTCTAACAGGGCTTATACTAGCATTGCTGTATTCATCTTTCTATACATTGATGAAGTACATAAAACTTTGGGAACTTGAAAATAAATGTTCAAATTTTTAAAAGTTGCTTTATATCCAATTTCTTTAATTTATGCCGTTTTATTAAAAGCTGACAGGAAATTTACTACTGCAAGAAAGTTATCTAAGCCTGTAATAAGCGTAGGAAATATAACTTATGGCGGTACGGGTAAAACTCCGATAGTCATAGAGTTGTTGGAGTTCCTTACGGTAAATAAATTCAAATCCACAGTCTTAACGCGAGGTTATTTAAGAAAAAATAAAATCCCAATGCTTTTGAAAAACGGTGCGTCAGATGTTTGCGCTATAGCAAGCGGTGATGAACCTCTCTTGATAGCAAAAAGCGTGCCGGAGACGATTGTTATTGTTGGTGTTGACAGGTATAACAACGCTTTAATGTTTGGCTCTGAAGCAAATCCAGACGTTTATATTTTAGACGATGGATTTCAACATTGGAAAATAAAAAGAGATTTGGATATAGTTTGCATCAATGCGGCTAATCCTTTTGGCAACGGTATGCTTATTCCTTCTGGAATCTTGCGGGAAAAACCCAAATCGTTAAATAGGGCTGATGTTATAGTTGTTACGAATTGCGACATGGTTTCAAAAGACAATCTTAATAAACTTGAAAAAAGACTGTTTGAGTTGTCGGGAAAGGAGGCGGTTTTAACCTTTTATGGTGATTTTAAATACAAAAAAATTGATTTAAAGACAGATTTTAATGTTGAACTTTTAAAGAAATCCAAAGTTTATTCTTTAAGCGCAATAGGTTTTGCCCAAGGCTTTAAAAATTCTATAGAGAAATCCGGCATAACTTTAAAAGATAGTATAATTTTAAGAGACCATAGCCGATACGATAACTATGGATTAAATAAGCTGATTTCCCAAAAGGAAACAGACGCTTACTTTGTCGTAACTGCTAAAGACGCGGTTAAATTACAAAATGTTGATGCTAAAACAAAAGAAAGAATTTCTGTTCTTATGATTAAGCCACAGTTTATAAAAGGAAAAGAACAATGGGAAAAAGCAATATTAAAGTGCCTGCAGTCTTTTTAGATCGCGACGGTACTGTTATTTTTGACAAAAATTATTTAAGTTCGCCTAAGCAAGTAAAACTTTACTCTTATGCGGCAGATAGTATAAACAGATTGCGTGCGGTGGGTTTTAAGGTGATTATAGTTACAAATCAGTCCGGCGTTGCAAGGGGAATGTTTACCGAGCGGGATTTGCAAAAAATCCACGAAAGATTTGTATTTTTGCTTAAAAAAGCCGGAGCTGAAATAGACGCTATTTATTATTGTCCTCATATTGACGAAGATTCTTGCAATTGTAGGAAACCAAAGCCGGGAATGGTTTTGCAAGGCGCTAAAGATTTTAATATAGATCTTGAGAAATCTTATACAGTTGGCGACAGCATAAGAGATTATTTGCTTGGATACAATACTGGGGGTAAGGGTATTTTGGTTCTTACTGGGCACGGTAAAAAACAGCAGACAAAAATAGCGCAAGAAAAAATTAAACCTATGGCTGTGTGTAAAACTTTAAAAGATGCGGTTAATGTGATAATTAAAGATGCAAAGAAAAACTAAATTAACTATTATTCTGATAACAATGACATTTATATTATTTCCGATTTTTTGTTTTGCACAAAATAAAAAGGATACTTTTACTTGGGCAAAACTTGGCAAGTATAAACTTCCGATAAATGAAAAATTAACTTATGCCGTCAGCTGGAATTCTGTGAATTTGGGTAATGCCGAGCTTGAAACAAAAAGTTTAAAAGATATAAGCGGGAGAAAAGCGTACAACGCATCTCTACGTGTTGCAACGAACCCTTTTTTAAGCTCTCTTCTTGATCTTAATGCGGTGCTTGAATCTTTGTTTGATGAAGAAAGCAAAGATTCGTTTGAATTTAAGTCAAAGATAAAGCAAAACGGGCAAACAAGAGAAGAATTAATTATTTTTAATCCTATTGAACAAACATATGAACTGCGAATCTCCGGAGAAGTTAAAAGAGGAACAACGGCAAGTCACACTCAAGATATTTTGACTGCGGTTTACAGCATAAGAAGTTTAGCTTTAAAGCCGGGCGATATTTATTATTTAAAAGTTCATTCTGGAGAGACGTCGTATCCGTTGACAATTAAGGTTTTAAGAAAAGAAAAAATTAAAATAAAGCTAGGCGAGTTTAATTGTTTTGTAATAGAGCCCTCGTTGGAGGGAAATTCTAAAGAGTTGGGTTTAAGCGGTAAAATGTTGATTTGGGTCGCTGATGACAAAAGAAGGCTGCCTTGCTATTTTAAATTGAATAGCCAGATAGGATTGATAATTGCAGAATTAGAATCCGTATCTTCTTCGTGAGGTGTTAAGTGCAAAAGAACGAAACATATAAAATTGTAAAATTTTCTGTCGTGTCAAACACAGTTTTGACACTGGGGAAATTTATTACGGGAATAATTACGGGTTCTATTGCAATTGTTTCCGAAGCGGTGCATTCTCTTATAGACTTGGCTGCGGCTTTGATAGCTTATTTTGCTGTCAGGAAAGCCTCTCAACCCGCAGATAGAATCTACCAGTACGGATACGGTAAATTTGAAAATATTTCTGGCACTATTGAAGGGTTGTTAATTTTTGCAGCGGCAATTTACATAGTTTATCACGCTGTTGAAAAACTTTTGAATCCTGAGCCGTTAGGTACCCCTATAATTGGCGTTATTATAATGTTAATATCTGCCGTTGTAAATTTTTTTGTTTCTCAAAAATTGTTTGCGGTTGCGAAAGAAAACAAATCTTTAGCCGCAGAAGCCGACGCATGGCATTTAAGAACTGACGTTTATACTTCAGTTGGAGTAATGGCGGCGCTAGTTGTGATAACCGGTGCGGAATGGCTGTTTCCAGAGTTAAATATTTATTGGGTGGATTCTTTTGCGGCTTTTATAGTTGCGGTTATGATAACAAAAGCCGCTTGGAATCTTGTAATAAAGTCAGCCAAGGATTTGTTTGATGTAAGTCTTCCTCAGAACGAAATAGCTATAGTTGAAAGTATTATAAAGTCTAACGATGATATTGCTGGTTTTCACGCTTTGAAAACTAGGGAATCCGGCAACAAGAGATTTATAGAATTCCATATATTTGTAAATTCTCAAATGACGGTATATAGATCTCATGAGATAACGAAAGATTTAAAGGCTGGGATTTTTTCAAAACTTGAAAATGCTTCAGTCACAATACACGTGGAACCGTGCAATAATACGTGCGCTCTAAAATGTCAAGCGGGATGCCTTTTAAAGAAGTGCAAAATTGAGAACATAAAGAAATAATAAGATTACCCTTATTTCCCTTGAAAATCCGTATTTTAATTGTGCGCTTTACACCAGAGTTTATAATCGGGTGTCTGCTTTTGTTGTCATTGTACAACAAGGTCTCAGGAATCTGCGTTTTGTTGTAACTTGTTTTGTCTTGAAGGCGTATTGCGTTAAACACGGTTATTCTATTTATCAATTCAATAAGGAGCGAGCGATGAGCGGAGAAAAAATAATAGATTGGATTTCGGCAGATTTAAGTTTGTCTGAAGCAGGGGTAAGAAACACGGTGGTTATGTTAAGCGATGGAGAGACTGTTCCGTTTATATCAAGGTATAGAAAGGAAAAAACCGGAAATTTCACAGAAATTAACGTAAGAGATATTGCTGACAAACTACAATATTATATTGAACTTGAGACAAGAAAAGAGACAGTTCTTAAAAGTATTGAAGATCAAAAGAAACTTACGTCGGGACTAAAAAAACAAATTGAAGAATGTAAGGAAAAAACAAAGCTAGAAGATATTTATCTGCCCTATAAACCTAAACGCCAGACAAAAGCCACAATTGCAAAAGCAAACGGACTTGAGCCTCTTGCTATAGAAATTATGGAGCAGAAGCTGTCTATGAAAGAGGACAGGGTAAAAGTTATAAATAAATATCTCAATCCTAAAAAAGGCATAGACACAATAGATAAGGCTGTGTCCGGCGCGATAGACATAATTGCCGAGCAGCTTTCGGACAATGCCGATATAAGAGAAATGTTGAGAAATTTTATAGCGTCTACGGGAAGCATTCGTTCAAAAGCGACAAAAGCTGCGGAAAACTTAAA
>JAISDY010000144.1 GCA_031264425.1 Endomicrobium sp.
AAACAGCATCGGCAATTAATGATTTGACTACCACAACAGTAGTATTAATTAATATGCTAACAAGCACGACATCGGCGGGATTTACAGTGTTAAGTACAGGATTAAGTGATTTAACAACAGCAGCCGGGTTTACAAGATTAAATGGAAAGTTTGATACGTTGACAAGTACGACACAAGCAGGGTTTGCAGTACTGACGGCAACAACGCAAGCAGGTTTTGATATATTGACCTCAACGACACAAGCCGGATTTGTAAATTAAATACACATTTTGATTATTTGATAAGAAGTACAGCCGGATTTGCAACTGTAAGCTCAGGATTAAATAATTTAAGCACAGCAACAATAGCCGGTTATAATAATATATTGGGAAGTACAAAGGTCCATGCGTTTTTGGGATTTAACAAAGCCGAAATCAAAACCGAAGAAGATAAAGGTATATTGAGTATTACATACTTATATGATAAAGTGGCAGAGGAAATTGATGCCACTAGGATACAATCTTTAGGACATGATGACTACTTTGAGATTGTTGTCAACAACATGCTAGTTTTAGACATTTCTTGGCGTGCTGATAACAGGAGAGTTGCTCGTGTTTGGCATATGGATATTGGCACTATGAATAATGAGATAGAAAATTTTTACCCAAAGCTAACATATCTTGTTGGCGGAGAGACAGTAGCTAAGGATGCAAAATTATCAGAGATAGAACCTAAGTATATGATTGACGAAATGCTAGCTGTCAATAAAGGAGTTTTCAAGGCTGATTGTCCGCCAGAAGTAGAGTACGGCGGAAGCGATTCAAAGTTATCGGCTCTTTCTCCGTCTTGTGCAAACGCCCAACTCTTACACCGGCGTTGGCGAAGGGGATTGCCTCTGGCATAGTAACTCTTAGCGATTTTGATTGTAATAATGCAGAGCATATGGATGGAGTTAGAGTTTTTGTTCCTGCAATCAAAAAGGGTGAGGTTACAACAGAACAGTTTAAGATGCAGTTAAAAAGAAATGATGCGGTCCTTAGAGGAGTTATTAAAACTTTTGAGAGAGGACAACAAATTGATCCAAACTTTGGGCGTTATTCGCTACTAAAAGCAGAACCAGAAGCCTCTGGTGATGTTAATTTCTTTGACACAGATCCATCATTGCCATTCTTGAAACGTATGCAGCTCTTGTTTAAGTTCTTAAAACGTTCTATAGTAACTTGGTCTATTGATACTGAGACTCCGATTGAGCTGTAAGAGAAGGAAGCCTATTGTATGTTTAACGCAGTATAGGCTTTTCTATTCTTCACTGTACGATAAAGCTGTCTTTCAAGTTAAAGTACATTATGAGGTTCCACTAGGTCTATAGAATTGATTGCTCGCTATGTAAAAAATAATTAAAGAGAAAGACGCAAAATAGGATATGGAAGATTGAAAGAATCAAATTCGTCTCTTTTTACAATCTTAAAACCAAAATTTTTATAAAAACTAAAAGCTTTTTGATTTTGTTCGTTTACCGAGACCTTTTTTAGATTTAAATCTCCGATTGCATAAACTATAAGATTTTTACCTATTTCTTTGCCAAAATATTCCGGGTCAACGAAAAGAGATTCTATTTCATTTTCAGAAACTCCCATAAAGCCAAGAAGTTTGCCGTCTTTTTTTATTCCAAAGACCTTCATATTTGGCAAAATTCTGTAAAGCGTACTTTTTATTAGCTCATAATCTTTTGCTTGTATAAAGAAATGCGTCGCTTTAACAGACTTTTCCCATACAATCATTACATCTTTATAATCAGCTTTGCCCAACAATTCTATTTTCATTTCAATTCCTTTAACTCTTTTTCTTGATAAAACAAATTAACTATGCTAGCATTCTTGCGTGGGAAAATTTAAAACCGTTCCGTCGGAAACAATTTAAAATAGGATTCTAAATGATTATAAAAATCTTTTCAAACTTTATCAATCATGATTTTCACACCGTAATAGTGGTCGGGATTTATATCGCATTAGCTCTTGGAACAAGCGCGCACATACTACTGCACAAAAATGACGTTAGAAGCGCAATAGGTTGGATAGCATTGGTTTTTTTATCACCGTTTATCGGAACCATTCTTTATATTTTTCTTGGAATCAACAGAGTAAAAAGAAAAGGCAGCCGCTTAAGAAAAAAGATAAACTTGTCGGAAAAATATTCCTATGAGATAATAAATAATATTTTTGAAAACCTACCTATAAACTATAAACAATTCATAATATTTGGACATAATATATACCCTCAAGCTTTTGCTTTTAGAAATTCTATTGAACCTTTGCAAAATGGCGTTGAGGCTTATCCTAAAATGTTAAAAGCCATAAAAAGCGCAAAGAAAGAGGTTTTAATTTCAAGCTATATATTTGATTACGATAGTGAAACGGTTAAATTTATTGACGCTTTTAAAACCGCCGTTAAAAATGGAGCCTCTGTAAAAGTTTTAGTAGATGGTATTGGAACTTTAAAATTTTTCCACCGTTCTATAGAGAAAAGATTATCAGAGATACATGGGGTTGAATGCGGAGTATTCTTGCCGCCACATATTCCCATATCTATGCCTTTTGTAAACCTAAGAAACCATAGAAAAATGATGATAATTGACGGAACGACCGCATTTTTTGGAGGTATGAACCTTTCAAAAAAAAATATTCTTACGCATAACTTAAAAGACGGAATATTAGACATAACATTTGAAGTTAAAGGCTCAGTTATAGATCAAATGGTGGAAATTTTTGAGGACGATTGGGAGTTTGCCGTAGGCGCAAAATTTCAATCTTTTGCAAGGACTGTCACTCATACTGAAGAGGGGACGACTCCAGTAAGAATTATTCCTGACGGTCCTGACAATAAGCATGGAATAATAGAACTTATAATTACGGGAGCGATAAATGCCGCTGTAAAAAAAATTCTTATAGTAACCCCTTATTTCCTTCCAGAAAATAATATTTTAACTGCGATTGAAATGGCGGCAATGAAAGATATTGACGTGGAAATAATAATACCGGAAAAGAGCGACCATAAAATTTTAAATTATGCGGTTGAGTCAAATTTTTTGCGATTGATAGAAAGCGGAGTAAAAATATACCGCACGCCCTGCCCTTTTGATCACAGTAAGATTTTTATAGTTGACAACGAGTGGGTATTTGTCGGTTCATCAAATTGGGACGAGAGAAGTTTTAAGCTTAACTTTGAATCCAACATGGAAATATTCAGTAAGAACTTGGCAAAAAAACTTACCGAGATTGCGGAAGAAAAAAAGAAAAACGCTAAACTTACGACCGCTTACGAATGTAAGCAGTTGCCATTTTTAAAACGCATTAGAAATAACGCTTACAGACTGTTGACGCCTTACAGCTAAACTGTTACAAATTTAGCTTTTACGCCGTCTAGGGCTTCAAATTTTGCAAGCAGCGGTTTTATTAATTTTTCTTCGGAGACTATCTCTAAGATTATAAGTCCCTTATCAAAGCAAGAATCTGAAGAGCTATCATGAATGCCAAGCCTTGCTCTTATTTGGCAACCAGAACTTGTTAGAGCTTCTTGAATTTTTACGGCGCAAGAGTTTCTTTTTTCTACAGACAAAATTAAGATATTTGCCACAGAAACCTCCCGAGATTCAAACTTAAACGTCTATTAAATTTTTTGTTTTAGATTTAAAAGTTCGCTTACAGTAACAATCTCGTATCCTTCCGCTCTAATCTCATCTATAAAATCTCTAAGAAATGATAAAATTTTATCATTTTTAGACAAGTCGTGCATCAAAAAAATCGCCCCGTTCTTGATAGCTTGTTTATATTTTATATGCATTTCTTGAGCCGATACGTCTTCCCAATCCATGCCGAAGCTCCAATTTATCACGTAATATCCTTGCTTTTGCGCAGCTTCCAGTCCGTCAGGTTTTGAATATCCGTATGGAAACCTCATCAAATATGTGTCAACGCCTACCATGTCTTTTATTATCTTTTTAGCTTGGGAAATTTCTCTTTCCATAATGCTCATCTTATCGGCGGCATTGTAAGAGTAAAAATTGACATGTTCATATGTGTGGTTGGCTATTTCATGACCGGCTGCGGCAACTTCTTTTGCCGTTTCTGTATCATTTTCCACCCTAACGCCAAGCATAAAAAATGTGGCTTTGACATTCTTTTCTTCAAGAATTTCTAAAACTCTCTTTGTGGCTTTTCCCGGACCATCGTCAAAAGTCAACGCTACCTGCTTTACTTCGGGATGCCCGTTTGCATAAAAAGTCTTTGCGTTAGACAAACATGCAAACAAACAAATTACAACGAAAAATAATATTGATTTTTTTATTTTGTCCATATTATTACGTTTGAAATTGTCGTTAAAACTCCAGCGTTAATTATCTGCATCCAAAAATTATCGTTCAATTTCCAAGGAATTGCTTCAATTAAAGTAGCGACAACAGCGCCTATTAAGGCAAACTGTATATTGAAAAGAAACAAACCAATTATAAAACACACAGTAAAACAAGCAAAACTTCCCTCTAGGCTTTTGCCAGTAAAAATTTTATGCCTGCCTATCGTTCTGCCGACTAAAGACGCCGCCGCGTCTCCGAATGCAAGATATAAAAGACTTGCAAATACCATACTCTTATTGAGAAATAACACTATTGCTATAAATGCGCCTGATAAAGTCCAAATTAAACCGCTTATTTTGCCGACTTCCTCAGATCTGTAAAACCCTTTAAAATTGTTCTTAAAAAAATCGTTCACCTTAGGAATCTTAAATCTTATATATTCCATTAAAATAACAATAGTCATCGCCACCGCAAGACCCAAGACAACAATATTCTTAGGCAAATACCAATACCCAAACACATAAAGTAGCGATAATAAATGGACAGATTTTCTTTTTATTTCGTCTTTTGGAATGCCAGCCATATTTCTTTTACTCCATTGTATATAAATTTATAGGTATTAATTATATTATGGTACGACTGAAAAAAAACATTTTTGACGCTTATCGCATCTTCAAAAGCAAGAGCTGCAAGCAATGTAAACATCACGATATTAACGGCTAGAATTATAACATAAGAAAAAAATGTTCCGTAAACCTTTAAATCAGGTTGCTCTATAGAAAGGATATAAACTGTCAAAGCAATATGGAAAGATATGGAAAAGCCTATTAGAAAAAGATAATAACCGTATAATTGCTTTATATCCATAAACCAACCTAAACAAACATAAACTATTATAATAGCAATTGTATAAATAGGAAAAAAATACGGAGCAAGCGTTATCCAGATATTGTCTTTTGTCAGAATAACGCTTCCCGAATTTTCGCCGACGTTGAATTTTTTTATCTTTGCCCCGCTTAGAATACCGGCTATTGCATGGGAAATCTCGTGACCAAATATATAAGTTTTCATAGGCTTATAAAGAACTATTTGAAAAGTTATATAACTAAGAACTCCTATCCAAAAAGGAATGTATCTGCCGCCAGATGATATGGAAAAAACCAAGAAATTTTTAGCAAGAGCGTATCCCGCTGCAAAAACTGCAGGAACTGCGATAAAAGCGATGATATTTCTTACAAATCTCATTGTTGAATACCTTAAAAAGCGTTCAGGACGATAAACTAAACCTAGCCATCATCCTGAACGAATTATTACTTTTACTTTGGCTTAATTTTTAAACAACGCAATATCCTTTATACAAACAATAGAGCTTTTAATTTTTGCGTTATTTTGTTTTCATATCTGTGAAAGATTTAACTACAAATATCACAGCAACCACAAAAGACGCCGCCGCGAGAATAGTATTCAATTGTCCTTTTGATGTGAGAGCTAAAGCAAGCTCTAATGCCAAAAGTCCGAAAAGCGTTGTAAACTTAATTATAGGATTCATTGCAACTGAAGAAGTATCCTTAAACGGATCTCCGACAGTATCACCTACTACAGTAGCTTTGTGAAGTTCAGTGCCTTTTTCGCGTAAATCAACTTCAACATACTTTTTTGCATTGTCCCAAGCTCCACCGGCATTTACCATAAATATCGCTTGGAAAAGACCAAATAAGGCTATGGAAATAAGGTAACCAATAAAAAAATAAGGTTCAATAAATGCAAACGCAAGAGTTGTAAAAAAGACCACCATAAATAAGTTTATCATGCCTTTTTGAGCATATATCGTGCATATCTCAACAACTTTCTTAGAATCTTCAGTTGAAGCTTTTTGAGAATTTCCGTCAAGTTTAATATTTCCTTTTATAAACTCAACGGCTTTGTAAGCTCCGCTGGTTACGGCATGGTTTGAAGCTCCGGTAAACCAGTAAATTATTGATCCTCCCGCTATTAACCCCAGCAAGAAAGGCGCATGCAACAATGAGAGATTTGCAAGCCCTGCAGTAAGACCGTCCGTAAGCATAACTATTGTGGAGAAAATCATAGTAGTAGCTCCAACCACAGCCGTTCCTATAAGAACAGGCTTCGCGGTAGCTTTAAATGTGTTTCCCGCACCGTCGTTTTCTTCAAGCAACAGTTTTGACTTGTCAAAAACAGGCTTAAATCCGAAATCTTTCTCTATTTCTTTGTCCACGTTGGGAATACTTTCAATCAAAGACAATTCATAAACCGACTGAGCATTGTCAGTAACAGGTCCGTAAGAATCCACCGCGATTGTTACAGGTCCCATGCCTAAAAACCCAAAAGCCACAAGACCAAAAGCAAACACCGCAGGAGCAATCATAATTTCTCCAAGACCTAAGGAGCTTAT
>JAISDY010000003.1 GCA_031264425.1 Endomicrobium sp.
GTCTCAGAAAATGACTTGCCGGAAATGAGTAATAAACATACGGCAACCGTTGAAGAGAAAGCTAAAAACGAAAATACTCAAGCTATTCCTATTTGTGCAAAAATTGAAGCCGAACTTGCGGAATTGTCTGAAAGCGATAGAGAAACTTTCTTAAAAGACTTGGGTATTAAAGAGCCGGGTCTTAACCGCCTCATAAGAGCAGGCTATAGCTTGCTTGGTCTTGAAACATTTCTTACAGCCGGAGAAATTGAAGTAAGAACTTGGACAATCAAAAAAGGATCTTCTGCTCCTCAAGCCGCAGGCGCAATACATTCGGACTTTGAAAGGGGATTCATCAGAGCAGAAGTCATGAGTTTTGACGACTTATTTAGGCTCGGAAACGAAAAAGCTGTAAAAGATGCGGGTCTCCTTAGAAGCGAAGGAAAAGAATATATAGTTAAAGACGGCGATATAATAGAGTTCCGTTTTAATGTTTAAGCTTCCGATATAGCCGCAAATATTTGGAGATTTAATGGATACAAAATTTCTAATGTGGGTGCTGTTTTGGACAGTCGTAACAACCGCTCTTTTTATTGATTTATCAATACTCAATAAACATAAAGGTAATATAAAAACAAAAAAGGCAGCCATAATAGTTTGCGTTTGGATAAGTCTCTCGCTATTTTTTGGGGCAAGCATATATTTTGCACTTGGACGCGAAAAAGCATTGGAATATTTTGCAGGATATATTGTGGAATATTCTCTTTCTATAGATAATATATTTGTGTTCCTTATGATATTTTCATATTTCGCAATTTCTAAAGCTAATCAGTCAAAAGTTTTAATTTACGGCATTGCCGGGGCTGTAATTTTAAGGTTTTTATTTATACTTATAGGGATTGAACTTATAAACACTTTCCATTGGATAATATATATTTTCGGCGTATTGCTAGTTTACACGGCAATTAAAATGTTGTGTGGAAATCACAAAGAAATAAATCCAAAATATAATATCGCATATAACATAATCAAAAAACTAATTCCGTTTAAAAATAGTACTGAAAACAACGCCTTCTTTATAAATGAGAATAAAAAAACATACGCAACTCCTATGCTTGCAGCCTTAATTGTGGTGGAAATGAGCGATTTAATATTTGCAGTAGATTCCATATCGGCAGTTCTTTCAATTTCCAAAGACACTTTTATAGTTTATTCTTCCAATATCTTTGCGATAATAGGCTTGAGGTCTTTATATTTTCTTCTTTCAAACTTTGTTTCCAAATTTAAATTTTTGCATATTGGGGTTGCAGTCATTCTTATATTTGTAGGGGTAAAAATGATTCTTTCCAGATACGTGCCTATTTCCACAGGATTATCATTAGTCGTCATAACTTTAGTTATAGGCATTTCAGTTCTTATTTCAATAAAAAAAGCCAACGTTTGACTAACAAAAAGCAAAGTAGTAAAATTTTGCATTATCGTGGGTACTATGCGTTTATATTTGTAATTGTGACATCATAAAGGAGAATCTAGTGAGAAAATTAGCATTAACGATTACCGCCGTAGCAGCTTTGGGGCTATCTTTACCGGCATGCAAAAAAGATGAGCCGTTTGTTATTAAAGTAGGTAATGAAAAAATTACAGAAAATGATTTGAATGATAAATTATCAGCAACGTCTGCTGATTTCCAAAAATTTGCCGCTACGCCTATAGGGAGAAAACATTTCTTTGACCTTGTGGTACAACAGTCCGTAGTAATAGAAGCGGCAAAGAAAGCCGGCATAGAAAAGCAAGCCGAATTCAAGAAAGCCTTAGAAGATTTTAAAAATGAACAACAAAAACAACTTGCCGACTATAAATACGGGCTTCTTATGGATATTTACTTAAAAGAAATCCGTGAAAAAATAAAAGCTTCAGATAATGAAATTCAAAACTACTATAATGAAAATAAATCAACTTTTGAAAAACCAATAGCATATACTGTGAGACATATTCTTGTCTCAGACAAAGAGACGGCTCAAAACGCCTACGAAAGGCTTAAAAATGGCGCAAAATTTGAACAAGTGGCTAAAGAAGTTTCTAAAGACACTACGGCTCAAAATGGCGTATTGCTTGGACCTGTAAAGCAAGGCGCTCTTGTGCCTGAATTTGAAGCAGTAGCTTTAAGACTTAAAAATAATGAAATGTCAGAAATTATAGAAACGCGCTACGGTTTCCATATAATACTTAAATTATCTGAACAAAAACTCCCGCCTATACCCCTTGACGAAGCAAAAGAAAACATAAAAAGAATTTTGGAGAAAGAAAAATTTGACGCATGGTTCAACAAAGAAAAAGAAAATCTTGGCGTTGAGGTAAATTATGAAGTCCCGTCTTCTGAAAGCGAGCAACAAAAATAAATTGCCATACCAGGAGAACACAAACAATGAAAAAATTTGCGACGTGTATTGCAGTGTTATTTCTTGCCGTAGGCACTTTATTAGGAGCGTCTAAAGACGCTGATAAAACCTTGGCTGTAATAAATGGAGAACCTATTTTTGAATCTGAATTTAATACTATTTTTATTCCGCTGTTGGAAGAATATAGGCAAAACGTACCCGCTTCAGAACAAACAAAACAAAAAGAAAATGAATTAAGGGAAGCGGTTTTAAATCAGAAAATAGCTGAAATCATTTTGAAACAAGAAGTGAAGAGACAAAAGATTAAGCCTTCAAGAAATGATGTGCAGGAAGGTGTTGCCGAAATTAGAAAGCGATTTGCAAACGATTCTGAATTTACAGCTGAACTGAGAAGAGAAAATATGACAATGTCTGGCTTTGAGAAAAAGATTTCTGAACAGGTTGCCATAAGAAAGCTCCTAAAACAGAGTCTGGAGTCTAAAGTTCAGATGCCTACTGAAATTGAAGCAAGAGATCTTTACGACAAGATTATTACTAAAATAAAAGGTACAAAAACAAACTTGCCGCCTGAAGAAGACGCTTTAGTTTTAAATCTTGCGGCTGCCTTGAAGAGAATGTCAAGCGAACAGATAAGAGTGCGTCAAATTTTTATAAGCCTGCCTAAAGGCGCAAACGACGACGCGGTAAGAGCTGCTCAAACCAAAGTTGCCACAATCAAAAAAGAGCTTCAAAGACAAACTTTTGCGGATGTTGCCGGGCAATATTCCGAAGACCCTGTATCAAGACCAAGAAATGGAGACTTGGGCATAATAGCAAAAGGCGATCTTTTACCCGTCTTGGATAAGGCTGCGTTTTCAATGAAAGTCGGCGACTATACAAGAGAACCTATTAAAACAGATATTGGATTATTCTTTTTAAAAATTGAAGAAAGGCGCGCAAAGAAAGACGTTACCTTTGATGACGTCAAAAACGATATAGCTGAAGTTTTAGCTCATATCAACGCAAATAAAGCTCAAAATGAGTATATTGACGGATTGAAGTCTAAAGCTAATATTAAAATAAACAAAACTTGGTAATTAAATGTCTAAACCCCCTGTAGCGATTACTTTAGGAGATCCTGCGGGAATAAGTTATGAAATAGTATGCAGGGCTGTAAATTCTTTAGCAGTAAAAAGAGTTTGTAGCCCTGTAATTTTTGGTGACAAGCAAGTTCTTGCAAAATATTTTATAGGTAAAATACCGTTTGATTTTGTAGAGTGTTCTAATATAGGGCATTCCGTAAAGACGGGAATCCCTTCAAAAAAGGCAGGCATAATTGCTTTGTCGGCGATAAAAAAAGTCGTAAGTTATTGCATGTCAGGCAAAGCAAACGCCTTAGTAACAGCGCCTATTTCAAAAGAATCATTAAAACTTGCCGGAGGAAAATATCCCGGTCATACGGAACTGCTGGCCACACTTACAAAAAGTAAAAAAGTCGCAATGCTAATGGCATGCGGCAATATACACGGCGTTATGGTAACAAGGCATATCCCAATATCAGAAATTCATAAAACCATAAAAACAAAAAATATTATTGATACGGTAAAATTAAGCATAGATTTTATAGGCAAAAAAAATATAAAAATCGCTTTGTGCGCTTTAAACCCGCATGCGGGCGATAATTCAATTTTTGGATCTGAAGAACAAAAGATTATAATGCCAGCTTACAAAGTATTGCTTAAACAGGGAATCAATATAACCAAACCTTTACCCGCGGACTCGGCTTGGTTAAAAACCAAAAACGGTTCTTTTGATTTAGTGTGCGCAATGTACCACGACCAACTTATGATACCTTTAAAGTGTATAGACGAAAAAAAAATAGTAAACGTTACCGCAGGGCTGCCTTTTGTAAGGACATCTCCGGGACATGGGACAGCTTTTGATATTGCCGGCAAAAACAAAGCTGATATTTCCCCAATGATAGAGTCTATCTTATATGCTGTAAATCATATAAAAAAATTATATAAATAAGTAAAGAGTTGCAAATGGATTTGGTAACCTTTTCAGAAGATTTTCTAAGCGATATATTAAAAATTGAACACGAATCGTTTACTAACCCGTGGAATAGGGAAATGTTTTTAAGTTCTGCCCGAAACAAAACTGTAATCTTTAAAATTCTCATAAAAAACAAAGCTGTGGTTGGATATTATATAATCTCCACAATTGCAGATGAAACCGAAATAATTACTATAGCTGTATGTCCAAAATTTAGAAGACAAAATTGCGGCAGATTTATGCTTACAGATATAGTAAAAGAAACTTTGCTGAAAAAATCCAAGTTTATTTTTCTTGAAGCCAGAAAAAGCAATATGCCGGCATTAAATCTGTATAAGGCTTTCGGCTTTAAAGAAATAGGACTAAGAAAAAAATATTATAGAGACGAAGACGCTATTGTTCTAAGATTGACTAACTGACGGAAATTATATTATGAAAAGAAACAAATTATTTTTTATATTATTGCCGTTATTTTTTTTAGGTAAAACTTTGTTTGCCGCAAACTACGAAGCGTATAAAATATTTCTCAAAGGAACTTTTGATTTAAAAACAGGACATATTGAAGACTGCATAAAAAGTTACGAGAAAGTTACCGATTTGGATAAAGAAGCTTTTAGCGTATATAAAAATTTAGCATATTTATATTGGCAAGCCGGAAAAACAGACAAAGCTTTTGAAACAGCTCAAAGAATTGACGAGATTGACGGTTTAAATCCAAAAACAACTATCTTCTTAGCAACATTTTATCTAGTGGCAAATAAACCTGAAATTGCAAAACAATACTGGGAAAAAACATTAAAACTTGATCCTGAAGATGAAACAGCCACAGCCTATCTTGCCTCATATTATTATTCCGGTAACGAATTAAAAAAATCTAAATGTTATTGGAATAGATTTTTGCGGCAACAACCAGACAATGCCATGGGCTATTTTCAACTGGGAATGGTTCAGGAAAAATTAAATATGACAAGTGACGCTCTGGCGTCTTATGATAAAGTTATAAGAATAAATCCTGAAATTAGAGACGCTTATATAGCTAAAGCAAGAATCTATGAAAAAATAGGACAGTTTGATTCGGCAATAAAAGAATACGAAAATTATGCGTCGTTATTTCCGGACAATGCACTAGTCCTTATGTATTTAGGAAAATGTTTTTATGAAGCGCAAAATTATCAAAAAGCTAAAGATTATTTACTAAAAGCAAAAAAGAAGTTCCCAAATAATCCAACAATAAATTTTTGGCTTGGGATAATATATGAAAAAAATGGGCAATTTGACAAAGCAGCCGCGGAATTGGAAAATGTTGAAAAATCCGAAGAAAAAAACATTAAAATAATTACAAGGCTTGGATATTATTACTCAATATTAAAAAACTATCAAAAATCGGAAAAAAAATTCTTAAAAGCTATAGAAATTGCCCCCCAAAACCACGAAATTTTATACTTGGCAGCCTTAAATTATATGGATTGGAGGCGATACGACAAAGCCATAGAATACTTAAAAAAAATCACAGCAATTGAGCCAAAATTCTCAGACGCATACTTTTATTTGGGGTTGGCGTTTGATAAAGAGAAAGATTTTACAAACGCCGAACAAGCACTTTTGAGAGCTATAGAGATAAATCCAGAGCATGCAAAAGCTATGAATTATCTTGGTTACACATACGCGGATAAAGGAATTAAGCTAAAAGAATCTGAAATATTTCTCATAAGAGCCGTGACTTTAGAACCAAAAAATAGCGCTTATCTTGATTCGCTCGGTTGGCTTTATTACAGACTTAGAAATTTTGAACTTGCCGAAAGATTCCTTCTTGAAGCCGTAAAAATAACAAAAGATCCACTTATGTACGACCATCTTGGAGACACTTATACGGCGCTAAATAAACCTGTACAAGCTTGGATAGCGTATTCTCTTTCTTTTGATTTTAAAGAAAATAAAAAAATAAGAAAAAAATTAGATTCTGCCCAAAAACAAATGCCTCTTGAAGACCTTTACAAACAAATGCTTCTAAGAAGCGAGAGCAACTATCTCAAATTATTTCCTTTTAAAACTGGATTTAAAACAAAGGTAAGTTCAAGTTTTTTAAGTAAGAAGTTTTATATTCCATTTTCTTATTATAAAACCAATTCGCTAAAAATAGATTTGCCCACAATACTTATCCCCGGAGGGATGTCGGTACATATAAAAAACGGAATCTATGAATTTGTTCCAAAAGCCATAGAAAACCAACTTCCTCAAGAGATATCCAATATTATTTCTAAAACTTGCGACATTTTTAGCGGTAATTTTTATAAACAATTCGTTGATGCTAAAATAACGCAAAAAGGCAAACGCATCATTTACTCTAAAGAAGACAAAGAACTGGTTTTAAATCTTGACACAGCGTTAATAGAAAGTTTTTTTGATAAAGATTTAACAGTTACCATTCCAAAATATGAAAAATTTGTTATATCAAATGTTCCTAAAAAAATTAAGTTTGCATTTAAAAACATAAAAATTAAAGGATTGCTAGAAACAACAAAAATTTCTCCCATACTAGGTGATAATCAAAATGAAAATAACTCTCAAAGCGCCGGCAAAGATTAATCTTTTCTTAGAAATTAAAAACAAAAGAGAAGACGGTTACCATCAATTAGAAAGTATAATGCAAACTGTAAGTTTGTATGACGAACTTTCTTTTGAGCTTACCGACAAAAACATATTTTTAGAATGCGATACTAAAACATTGCAGACAGACTCCACGAACATCGTTTATAAAGCGGCAAGAGCATTCCATGATTATTTTAAAATAGATAAAGGCGTCAAAATATGTTTAAAAAAAATAATTCCTATGGGTGCGGGACTTGGCGGAGGCTCTTCAGATGCTGCAGCAACCCTTGCGGCTTTGGCTAAACTTTACAATGTTAAGACGAATAAAAAAGAACTAGGGCAAATAGCCGCCAAACTGGGAGCAGACGTCTCATTCTTTCTTACAGGAGGAACAGCTCTGTGCGAAGGTATAGGGGATATTATTACTCCTTTAAAAGCTATTAAAAATTTAAACGTAATTCTTGTAAATCCAGGTTTTGGCGTTAATACTGCAGACGTCTATAAAAAGGTTAAATTTCCGTTGACAAAGAAAGCGGAAATTACTAAAATCAAAGCTCAGATTGACAATGGATCTTTTAATACAAGCAATGCTTTTAGCTGTTGTTTCAATAGGCTTGAAGATTTTGTCCTTACGGATTATCCAGAAATAGTAAAAATTAAGGATATTTTAAGAACAACAGGCTGTATAAGTTTAATGTCCGGTTCAGGAGCTACTGTTTTTGGACTTTTTGGCTCAAATGTCAACTTAGAATTTATAAGAACAACTCTAAACAAATACAGCTGGAAGT
This sequence comes from Endomicrobium sp., assembly GCA_031264425.1. Classification (GTDB taxonomy): domain Bacteria; phylum Elusimicrobiota; class Endomicrobiia; order Endomicrobiales; family Endomicrobiaceae; genus Endomicrobiellum. Next base: position 7,790 of record JAISDY010000003.1, read on the forward strand.
TTTGGTTTGTCAATTCAACGAAACTCTCTTTTCAACATCAACTCTCAACCGATACTATATAATTCCGGGATTGTGTAATGGTAGCACAAGGGATTTTGGATCCCTTTGTCTAGGTTCGAATCCTAGTCCCGGAGTTTTTATTTCTTTATACTCCGCTTTATTTAGGTTCACTAAATTTCTGCTTCACAAAAACTCCAGATGCTTTGTAAAAAATATGAATGTGTGTTGCGAAAATTCTTAAAAAGTACTTATTTATGTTTCAAACGGCTTGAACAAAATCTGAATATAACAAATGTTTAGTACAATTTGATTTTACAATCTTATTGAATAAAGGAAGAGAGCCAAAAGTTCAAGAACTCATCAAAGTTATGAGTGAGAATAAGGGAAACAAAAAAGAACCGCATAGAAATTATCCAATCTCTATGCGGTTCAAACATGTTCTAGCTTATTAGTCTAAGTAGGACATAGTTTTTTTAGATATCTTGCGATCTGTAAGATAATCTATACCATAAGCTGCCCCACCAATAAGAACTAAAACTCCACCTACGTTTAAAAATGGTCTTAGAGCTAAAACAGCGTTGCCTAAGTGCCACATACCATTAACTAACAATTGTCCATAACCAGCTGCAATTTGTGCATTAGCAATAAGACGATAAATAGCGAACCCAGCAAGACCAAAAGCGCCAGCCTTAATCATCTAGTCCTATTTGGACGTTTATTAATTTATTATTCTCTGCAGCAGGAAGAGCAAAAGAACTGGGAGCAACAGAGAGCAAGATCACAAGAGACAAAACAGTACTAAAAAGTTTTTTCATAATTTTTCACCTCCTTTTTTGTTTATTTGTAATCACAGAGATTTAAGTTCTGTGAGAACAGTATTAATATTAGTAGATAGATAGGTTGTTTAGCTGTCTTTCTATAT
>JAISDY010000070.1 GCA_031264425.1 Endomicrobium sp.
AGAAATGAGAGGGAAGATAAAGGTAGAGTCAAAAGAGGGAGAAGGGACAGAGTTTATCCTAACATTCCCAAAGGCTGAGATCCCAAGCCAAGATGGTATGAAGACAAGATAGAGATAAAGAAGGGGTAAGAGGTAGTAATAGTAGATATGAAGAGTTAATGCATGAAGTATGGAAAGAGAAGCTGAAAGGATATGAGAAAGAAGTAACAGTAAAATACTTTACGAAAGGGCTGGAAGCGTTAGAATATATAAAAAGTAAGGAAGATAAAGAAAAGATATTTTTAATAGCGGATTATGATTTAAGGAAGCAAGATATAACTAGGATAGATGTGATAGAGAAGAGCTGGATGAAAGAGAGGCATATATTCTATAGTGACGAACGCATATTTGGCTGACATAAAAGATTTTGACAAGAGGAGCGAATATATAAAAATATTCCCTAAAATGTATATTGATGATATTCCTATAACATATAAAAAATTAATTAGTTATGATAAAAATTTGCTATATTATTAACTTGAATTTGTCACTTATTAAAGAGATTTTTATCAGATTTGTAAAAATGCTTGTAAAAGTTTGAAGAAATGGAATACAAAATACAATTTTGTAGAATCTAACTCAAATGAGAACTTATAAAAATATGTAAATAAAAAAGTGAATTATTTTAACTTTTAAAAAATTAAAAGAAGGTTTTGATATGAGGCGCTTTAGTTTATTGTTTTCTTTTATGTTGTGCTTTATTTCAGTTTTTGCTTATGGAGAAATGTTAACAATGGACGGCTATGTGTATATGGTTGTTAAAAATAACAGCGACTTAAAATCAATTTTGGCAAGTATTAACGCAGTAAAAGGCAAACTTGCAGAGATAGAAAGAGTATATGCATATAATCTTAACGCAGGCTTAAGTTATAGCGATGATAAAAGCGGCAGACCTTATAGCCAGCCTGCTAAACTTAATGAAGTATCAAATTGGAATTACAGCACATCCGTGAATAAACAATTTGTAACAGGAACACAATTTTCTTTAGGAATTGACGGTAGTTATGGAACTTATGATTATGCTACTGGCTCGTTTGGCGAGCCTCACTATAACGTGAGCGATATTTCTCCTTTTGTCAGATTGGAGCAGTCTTTGTGGAAAGATATAAACGGCGGCTCTACAAAAGCAGACATTTACAAACAAAAAGCAAGCGCAAAATCAGCCTTGTATTTATTGGAATATAAAAAACAGAAATTTTTATTAGACACAAGGACCGCTTATTGGAACTTGTCCTATACAAGAACTGTAATAGATTTTAGAAAAGTATCGTTTGATAGAAAAAAAAGGCTTTTAGAGTGGAATCAAAGAAGATACAAAATGGATTTAGCCGAGAGATCTGATTTGCTTCAGTCGCAGGCAGCGGTAAAGTCTGGCGAACTGAATTTAAAACTTGCTTATGAAGACGAGAATAGAGCCAACAGAGCGCTTAACCAATTCTTAAATATTAAAGACGACAAATTAAGATATGACGTTGAGAAGTTTGAAGATAAGGGCAATTCTTTTAAAATTGACAGGGACTTAGTAAAGAAAGGCACAAGAGCCGATGTTCTTGCCGCTTTGGAAGACGTAAATACCGCTTTATATGATCAAGAGGCTTCTCAAAGAAGCAGAGGCGCTGATTTAGTTTTAGAAGGAAAATATTCACTTAATGGCGTTGAGCAATCTGCAGGAAAATCTTTTGAGCATATAAAAAATGGCAATAGACCGTCTTATTTCTTAGGTTTGAAATATAATCTTCCATTAGACTTTAAACTCAGAAAAGCTATAGATAAAGGTTATGAAGCGGCAAAAGTTTCCGCCCAGACAGCGGCTGAAAGCGCAGTTGTAAAAGAAAACAACGATTGGATTCAGCTGCTTGACAATTGGGACAATGCAAGAATAAGGATGGAGCTTGCCGTTGAAGTTGAAAAAATACAAAAGCAGCGTTACGAAGAAGATAGAAATCTTTTAAAAATAGGAAGAACCACCACATATATGGTTTTGCAAAGCGAAGACGATTTGGATGCCTCAACTCTTAATGTTTTTAAAAGTATATTAGAGCTTATTCAAATAAACGAACAAGCAAAGGCTTTTTATAGCGGTGTCGGTGAAGTTCTCTAAATTTTGAAAGAAAGGATACAAGGTATATAGTATGAATTTGGCAAGATTATCAATTAAACGTCCAACTTTTATTTTTGCTTTACTTATGGTGCTTATTATTTTAGGTCTTGTTTCTTTGAACAAGCTAAGCGTTAGAATGTTTCCTGACGTTGAATTTCCCTATGTGGTTATAGCCACAACTTATAAAGGGGCTGGTGTAGCCGAAATTGAACAGCTTGTTACAAAGCCTGTTGAAGACGCTTTGAGCGGAGTAGCGGGTCTTAAGCATTCTTACTCAACAAACCAAGATAATATTTCAATAGTTTTTGGAGAATTTGAACTTACAAAAAACCCGGATGTTGCGGCTCAAGAAGTAAGAGATAAAATAGGACAAATAAGGAATGCCTTGCCTGAAGATATAGACGAGCCGTTGATAATAAAAGCCGATATGAATTCAATGCCGATAGTGATGTTAAATTTAAAATCCGAAATCATGAGTCCAAAAGAATTGTATGATTTTGCAGATGACATAGTTTCAAAAGATTTAGCGCAAGTTTCGGGTGTTTCTCAGGTGAATATAATAGGCGGTTCCAAAAGAGAAATTCACATAAACGCCGACAGGAGAAAACTTAAAGAGCATGAGTTGACTCTTACCACTTTGGCTAGTAGAATTGAATCCAACTCTTTAAATATCCCTGCAGGAAAAGTAAACAGAGGTAGTCAAGAAATATCTTTTAGAACCATGGGCGAGTTTAAATCTGTAAAGCAGATAAATGACGTGGTAGTAAACTTCATGGGCAACGATAAACCCGTTGTTGTTAAAGACGTTGCAAAAGTTGAAGACGGCGTTGTTGCGGAAGTTTCAAGAGCAAGGCTTGATACCAAAGAGAACGGCGAAGTAACATATCAGCCGTCTCTATTGCTTGCGGTTTACAGGCAGGCTAAAGGAAACGACGTAGCTGTTTCCGACGGAATAATAAAAGAAATGGCTCAAGCCAACGAAAGATATAAAAAGTATAACGGCAGCCCTACGCTTACGCTTATTTCAGATCAAGCGCGCGGCGTAAGAATGAATATTGATGACGTAAGGTCCACAATAATAGAAGGTATTTTCCTTGCGATAGTCGTAGTTTATTTCTTTTTGAGAAGCTGGCGCTCCACTCTTATAACGGCTTTAGCTTTACCCAATAGCTTGATAGGTTCTTTTGTATTTATGTACGCTTTTGGTTTTAGTTTGAATGTGCTTTCTTTAATGTCCTTATCTCTTGCGGTAGGCTTATTGATTGACGATGCCATCGTTGTGCGCGAAAATATTTTCAGGCACTATGAGGAAGGCTCAAATCCTGTAAAATCAGCAATTGACGGCACCAATGAAGTTACTCTAGCTGTTATAGCCACAACAAGTACGGTTATAGCGGTATTTTTACCGGTTGCTTTTTTAAGCGGAATAATGGGAAGGTTTTTTAAAGAATTTGGATTAACCGTAGTGTTTGCGATGATTATTTCCGTTATAGACGCTTTGACAATAGCTCCTATGCTTTCCGCTTATATTATCCAAGAACACGGTGCGGTTAAAGCGTCAAAAAAATCAAAATTTGGAGAAGTTAGAGCAGTAATTGTAAAAGTTTTTAGGCGTTTGACTGTGGATTGGTTTAATGCGGTTTTTTCGTTTTGCGAAACCCTATATAAAATTCTTATAACGTTTATAGTCAAGAAAAATATTCTAAGCGTTCCTTTTAATTTTGCAGGTAAACAAAAGCATTTTATAGTCAGTTGGAAATTTGCGACATTAGCTATATCTTTCTTAATTTTCATTTCTACAATAGGAGTGGCTAAAAAGTTTTTAAAAACAACTTTTATGCCCGCTTCTGAATGGGGCGAATTTAATATAAATCTTACGGCTCAGCCCGGGACTTCACTAGATCAAATGGATAAGTATGCCAAAGAGATAGAAGTTATAATTATGAACGATCCTAATATTGAACTTGTTTCTTCAACCGTGGGTTCTGGCGACATGTTTTCTAACCTTTCAAACGAGGCAACTGTTTATGTTAAAATGATTCCTAACAATTCTAAAGGCGGGTTTATTACAAGGTTGTTTAGTAAAAAAGAAAAAAGTGAAAGTGCGGCTAGAAGAACTTTCACCACATCGGGAATGAAAGATTATTTTAGAAAAATTCTAAATGATAAATACGGCGATAAGTTGGAAATTTCAATAGTAAGGCAGTCTTTAGGCGGAGGAAATAATAGCGAGTTTGTTGTAGAGCTTAGAGGCGCAGATATTGATGTGTTATATGATGCGGCGCAAGAACTTATAGACAGATATAAAAATATACCGAAATTTGTTGATATACATTCCAATTATAAGCCCGGAAAACCTGAAGTACGCATTGAGATGGATGCCAAGAAAATGGAACATTATGGCGTAAGTTCAGTAGTTGTCGGAAACGAAGTAAGAGCCATGATTGACGGCGCTTTAGCCGGAAAATTTAGAGAGCACGGACTTGAGTACGATATAAGAGTTCAATACGAAGATAGCGAAAAAGATATTGCCAAGACTTTTGACTCTATATATATAAATAATGTTAATAATAAACTTATAAGGCTTAAAAATGTAGCTTATGCAAAAGTTGCGGAAGGTCCAACGCAAATATTTAGAAAAGATAGAACTCGTTACGTTACTGTTGAGGGAAATGTTGCTTCAGGCGGAGCTATAGGCGAAATACAAAAAGACGCAGTAAGAATATTTGACGAATTTAAGTCCGAGCCTCAAAATTTTGATAAGTATAAAAATATAGTTTTGAATTTGTCGGGTAATGCCGAAGATATGAAAGATATGTTTATGAGCATAATGATAGCCGGCGCTTTGTCAATAATATTTATATTTATGGTTCTTGCAAGTTTGTACGAGTCTGTTATAACGCCTTTTACAATTATGACGGCGCTTCCTCTTGCAATTATTGGCGGAATTATAGCTTTATTAATGTCAAAGCAACCTATAGATATGTTTACAATGATAGGCATGATAATGTTGCTTGGTATCGTTGCAAAGAATTCTATTCTTTTGGTTGACTATGCTCAACAGCAAATGAGAGCTGGGTTGGATATAGACGATTCAATAATAAAAGCTGGGATCATAAGACTTCGCCCGATACTCATGACTTCTTTTGCTTTAATTGCGGGCATGCTCCCCACAGCTTTGGGGCTTAGCGAAGTGGGACATTTTAGAAGAGGTATGGGTATTGTTGTTATCGGTGGAGTAGTAAGCTCTACAATACTTACGTTGATAGTAATCCCGTCAATATTTGAGTATATGGATAAACTTAGACATTTCTTGCGTAAAATTACGGGGAGACCTGATAAGAGAATGGTGGACTATACTGACGCACAGTTGAAAGGAAAATATTTATAACCGCGGTGGAATTATTTTTGACTTTTGCAAATTAGTAATATACAATACAGATAAGTTTTTTTCTTGTCACTGTTGTATTTCCTTTTATCGTCCCGACCGATTTTTTTGACTGCCCGAATACGCTATTTCTTTTTGTTGATGTTCCAAGTCGCGCTTTCATAATAAGCTTTAAGGGGCTGAGGTGAGCGTCAAAAGGAATTTGTTCAACTTTGGGGAATTTAAAGAATTTTCTTACGTCAAAAAGAAAATATGCGCGTTTCTTGTTCTTGTTTGTATAAGCGTAAACGGCTTTTCTTTAAGCGCCATTAACATCGGCAAAGGCAGTTTTATTTTTGTTGTCGGTATAGCGGGTCATAATGTTGTCTCAAATCTGTTTAAGAGTTGCAACGATTCTATAATAATACTTTCCTGTAAAGTTCTAAAAGACATTCAAAAACTTTTATTTTCAATTCAAACCGCAGACATTGGCGATCATTGTGGAAGAAAGCCAGAAAAAAAGTCAAAAAATACTAAAGAAGATAATAATTCTCTATCACTAATAAATGTCAATTCTCTTTCTAATGCAAAGAAAATAATTACGTTTGCTTTAGGCAAAGCCTGTTGCGCTTTTATGTCAATTGTGGAGTTGTTTAGGTTATATATGAATTGCAAAATAATTCCAAAGTTTTTAACGCATGAAATTATATTGTTGTCGTTTATGATATTCATTTTTGCTTTAAGACGCAGAAAGCTTGTGGCGGACCTATATTTATTTGAGTTGAAAAACAAAAATCTCGGCATTTAACGTATGCCGAGTTTTTTGTTTTTTACAATGGAATCTAAATATTAAAAATAAAAAAAGGCTAACGGGGGATTTTTTCATGAACCTAAAGTCAAAAATTTCAGAATATTTTAAAACATATTGGAAAAATAAATTGCTTTTAAAGAGCATAGCTATTGTTGTAACCGTATGCTTTTTAATAAATATATCCAATCTGCCGGCTTTTGCAAAAGATAAAGACGACGAGCTACTTAAAAAAAGAATAAAAACACAAGAAACAAATTCTGGGGTTCTGTATCAAGGGGATCAAACATATGGTTCCGTGTCATATCTGCAGTTTTTACAGGATAACACTAAAGTTGATGATAACGATGTTATATCAGTTAAAGATAAAAACGGCAGGTTTGAAGCTAAAGGATACTGGGACCCGCAAACTCAACAAGCCATGACAGTAGGTGGAGACGGGAAGTACACATATAATGAGACTTACACAAGAGTAATAAAAAAGATTAAGGGCATAAAAGACGAAACAGCGCAAGAACATGCCTCAACGCAATCCCCTCAGGAAGTCGCACAAGCAAATACACAAACAGACGCGGTAGAAGCGGCTAAATCTGAAGTTAGAAATGAACAACAAAAAGACGAAGTCGTAAAAACCGAACAACAGATCTCTCCAACTGAAAGCGATATAAAGAAAATAGAACAAGCGGACCGCCAGAGTGAAGAAAAAATCACGCAGAAGACCGCTGTTGAGTCTGCCAATACCGTTGTTTCCGATAAGGATAAAGTGACAACTCCAAATAAACCCGAAAGCGATAATATTATAGATAATAAGCCTGATGTTAAAACTGCGCAAGACATTGGCACCCAAGATGAAAAATATAATGAAGTTCTTAATAATTTAATGCGGGAAACGGGGCTAAGTAAGGAAGAAATAGAAATAGAATTTGCAAAACTTACTGATGAACAGAGAGAAAATGTAATAAG
>JAISDY010000020.1 GCA_031264425.1 Endomicrobium sp.
TTGAAGTTGGGTATATGAAAATAAAGATGATAGAAGCGTCGGAACTTTCTTCAGGCGAAGTGGGATATGTGGTTGCCGGCATAAAAGATATTAGGGATATAAAAATTGGCGACACTATAACTGAGAGTTCAAATCCGACAAAACACCCTCACGAGGGATATAAAGAAATAAATCCGTTTGTTTTTGCCGGTCTTTATCCAAACAGCACTTCCGAATACGACAGCTTGAAGACCGCTTTGGAAAAGCTCAAACTTTCAGACGCTTCGCTTGTATATTTCCCTGAAACATCTGTGGCTTTAGGGTTTGGTTTTAGATGTGGATTTTTAGGTTCTTTACATTTGGAAATAATTAAAGAAAGACTTGAAAGAGAGTTTGACTTAAGTCTTTTGGTTACGGCGCCAAATGTTGTTTATAAAGTGAAAACAAAAGGGAAATATGTTACTATAGACAATCCTTCCAAATTTCCAAATAATGCCGATATTGAAGAAATTTGGGAGCCGTATGTTGAAGCTACCATTATTTGTCCTGTTGAGTATTTAGGAGCCATGCTTGACCTCTGCCAGAAGAGGAGAGGAAAGCAGACTTCAATGAAGTATATGAATGTTAAAATAGCTCTTTTGAAATATCATATGCCGCTTGCGGAAATAATAGTCGGTTTTTACGATGCGTTGAAATCAGCCTCAAAAGGATACGCTTCTTTTGATTATGAACATATAGAACCGCAACTTGGGGATTTAGTCAAACTGGAGATTATGATAAATTCAGAAGTTGTGGATGCTTTTACAGTTATTACGCATAGAGATAAAGCTCAAACTTCCGCTCATTATCTTACCGAGAAATTAAAAGGCATTATCCCAAGACATATGTTTGAAATACCTATACAGGCAAAAGTAAACAATAAGATAATTGCCAGGGAAACAATATTGGCTATGCGTAAAGACGTTCTTGCAAAATGTTATGGCGGTGACATAACCAGAAAGCGTAAGCTGCTTGAAAAGCAAAAAGAAGGCAAACGTAAAATGAGACAGTTTGGCAGAGTAGAAATTCCGTCAGAAGCTTTTGTGGCTGTTCTTAAAATAGATGAATGATTATAATTGAAATGTAAATATAGAAAAAGAGGTAAATATTTATGGAATTGAAACTTTTTATTGCAGGAGGTATTGTTTTTGTAATAACAATGACAATGCAGATTTTTAAAAAATGTTTTAAAACGCAGACTTCTAAAAAATTGTTTCAAAACGTTTATTCATGGGCTGATACTATTTGGACTGCTTTGATAATAGCGTCGTTTATTATGTTCTTTTTTATTCAGGCTTTTAAAATCCCGTCGGGAAGCATGAGAAACACTCTTCTTGAAGGGGATCATCTCTTTGTTAACAAGTGTTTTTATGGTTTTAGAGTACCGTTTAAATATGTCGGAAAGCGTTATGGCGCCTTGAAAAAGATAGAAAGAGGCGATATTGTTGTTTTTCAATGTCCTCCTCAGGCTTTGACAACTACCGAGAGAGAACATGGAGTTAAGAAAGATTTCATAAAAAGGTGCGTTGGCGTTGCCGGTGATAAGGTTGAAATAAGAAATAAAAAACTTTACTTGAACGATGTTTTCATAGAAGAAGTTTATGCAGTTTATAATGACGACTCTATTTTTGAAAGTGTTAAACTGTTTGAAAACGAGGGAGATTATCAGAAAACTTGGGAAAAAGGAAATTTTACCTCCGTTTCCCCTGTTTTTATAAGGGATAATTTTGGACCCGTTATTGTGCCTGAAGGCTGCTATATGATGATGGGCGATAATAGAGACTTTTCTTTTGACTCGCGTTTCTGGGGACCATTGCCTGACGAGTATGTAAAAGGAAAGGCTTTGTTCTTGTACTGGCCTATAACGCGTTGGAAGTTTATATCATGACATGGATTATATGGCTTACAATTGCGGTTGTTCTTGTAATTTGCGAAATAGCAACTTCGTCTGTTTTCTTTTGCCTGTGTCTTTCTATCGGTTCGGTTTTTGCTGCGGGAGCATCTTATCTTTTCAACTCAAATTGGATTGAAATTATGGTTTTTATTATAGTTTCAATTTTGTCTTTATATTTTGTAAGACCATTTTTTAAGAAAATGATAAAAAAGTCAAAAACTATAGAATCAAATGTTGACGCTCTTATAGGCGCTGAAGCTATTGTTAGTAGTAAAATTACTCCTTTCACTCCGGGTTTTGTTAAGGTTTCTGGCGAAATTTGGAGAGCTGAATCTAACGTTGAAATTTTAGAAGGCGATACTGTAAAAATTAAAAAGATAGACGGTACTACTTTGACAGTTGAAAAGTAAAGGAAAAAACAATGGAATATGTAAATGCTATTTTAGGGATGGGGGACAAGGTGACTATATTTTTAGGAATGATTGCGGCGCTTGCTGTGATTTTTATAGCTAATTCGGTAAAAATAATAAAACAGTACGAAAAAGGGCTTATTGAAACTTTGGGCAAGTACACGGGGACAAGGAACTCAGGAGCAAATATTATAATTCCTATGTTTCAAAGAATGCTCAGAGTGGATATGAGAGAACGCGTTATTGATGTTCCCCCGCAAAGCGTTATAACGAAAGACAACGTGTCTGTTGTTGTTGACGCTATAATTTATTTTCAGGTTACAGATCCTGTAAAAGTAGTTTATAACATTGAGAATTTTGCACTTGCAGCTTTAAAGCTTGCTCAGACGAACTTAAGAAACGTAATAGGCGATATGGAATTGGATAGCACCCTTACGTCAAGAGAAAAAATAAACACGCAGCTGAGAGCTGTAATGGATGAAGCGACAGACAAATGGGGTGTAAAAGTTACAAGAGTTGAAATACAAAAAATTGACCCTCCTAAAGACATTACAGACGCTATGTCTAAACAGATGAAAGCTGAAAGAGAAAAGAGAGCAAATATTTTGGAAGCTGAAGGTTTAAGACAAGCTGCTATTCTTAAGGCTGAAGGCGCTAAACAAGCTGTTATTCTTGACGCAGAAGCTGTAAAGGAGAAACAGGTCTTAGAAGCTACCGGCGAAGCTGAAGCTATAAGAAAAGTTGCCGAAGCGGAGAAATATAAAATTGAAATGGTTTATAAAGCCATACATGAGGGCAAACCTACAAACGATCTTATCGCCATAAAATATTTGGAGGCTTTGGGTAAAGTTGCCGATGGGCAAGCTACGAAAGTATTCTTACCTTTAGAGACCGCAGGAGTTACGGCATCTCTTGGAGGTATAGCGGAATTGTTTAAGGGCACGCCAAAGCAGGTAAAAACAAATAATCAATAATAAAAATTTTTAATGCTTATTAAAAGATAAGCGTTATGGTTTATACATATGATAGGTCTATATATACACATTCCGTTTTGCAGGCAAAAGTGTTTTTATTGCGACTTCTTCTCAACAAAATACGATGCTGATTTAGCCGATAAATATATTGATTCTTTGATAAAACATTCACAAAAGTTTAAAAACAAAAAGATAAATTCAATATATATTGGAGGCGGTACTCCGTCTGTTCTATCTTCTAAACAAATCCAAAAACTTTTATTATCTTTAAGTAACACCTTCAATTTATCAAAAGTAAAAGAATTTACTTTTGAGCTTAATCCAGAATCGGCTTCAAAAGAAAAGCTGATTATTCTAAAAGAGTTTGGCGTCAATAGGCTAAGCATAGGGCTTCAATCTGCTGAAGATAAATATTTAAAATATTTAGGGCGCATACATGATTTAAAAACTTTTTGTACCTGCTACGATAATGCAAAACGTGAAGGGTTTGATAATATAAACATAGATTTAATATACGGCGTGCCAAATCAAACTGTTGATGAGTGGGAAAACATTTTGAAGAAAACGTTATTATTTAACAGCGAGCATTTATCGTTGTATCCCTTATCAGTAGAAGAAAATACGACTTTTTATAAAAACGGCATTGTTACAGATGACGAATTGCAGCGTGAAATGTATGAAAAAACAGTAGAGGTTTTGGAACATAGTGAATACATTCATTATGAAATTTCAAACTGGGCTAAAAAGAACAAAGAAGCTTTGCATAATACAAATTATTGGCGTAACTTGGAATATATAGGTCTTGGAGCCGGAGCTTGCGGATATTTGGGAAAAAATAGATATAAAAACATAGAAAACATTGAAAAATATATAAATTTTATTGAAAGTGACATAGATTGTGCGATAGAAAATGAGTATATTGACGAAAAACTTTATACAGCTGAAACAATAATGTTAGGATTAAGGCTTTTGTATAAAGGTTTATCTATAAAATGTTTCAATTCCCCACAAAATAAATCCGCCCTGTTAGAATGTTTAAAAGAAAGAACTCTTATACAAGAGGAAGGTAGAGTAAAACTTGCCAAAAAACACGTTTTTATTTTCAACCAAATCGCCTCAAAGTTTATGTAGTTTAGTTTTTAAATAATCCCCTCTTGACTTTATCATACTTAAATTTAGTTACATAAAAAAGTGTTTTTTTAGTCTAATTTTTTCACTCATAAAATGTATCTTTTTACCTATCCGATAAACTCACATTTCACTATCAAAAACTTTCTTTTTACTAATTTAATTCTTTCCTTAAAGGTTAAGAACTTGTATTTATGTGAAAACTTTGTTTCAATATAATAAACAAGAAACAAGCAGAAAATTTTTCTAAAGAGAAAAAGGAAAAAGTATGAATGTTTGTACTAGCTCAACAAAAATATTATCAATTTTTATTATTTCTGGTTTTCTAATATTTATGTGCAAAATAAAAGCAGAAGCAGATATAGATACTAGTACCTTTAAAACGGTAGTGGATTCTCAGACAGCGGTACTTAACAATGTAGGAGATCGTGTAAATGCAGGATTAAATATATTAACAAGTACAACGCAAGCAGGATTGGAAAGTGTAAATGCAGGATTAAGTGATTTAAGCACAACTACAAGTGCTGGCTTTACAGTGTTAAGTACGACAACGAATGCGGGCTTTGCAGCATTAACGAGTACAACGCAAGCAGGATTGGAAAGTGTAAATGCAGGATTAAGTGATTTAAGCACAACTGTAACTAATGAACTTAGGAGAGGCAATTCAAGAGAAGAAGCGGATAAACTTAAATCTTATATATTAAATAAATGTAAGAATAACCTAATATCTGACTATACTGGATTAAATGGTGGAGTATTAGAGATTAAAGATATATTATGGTCAATTGATTTATATGAGCTCCAAGATACTATAATTAAAAATAATTCAGCAGCCAATAATGGTGGAGCGTTTAGTATAGTTAATAGTGAAAAGGTTAGTTTTTATAATGTAAATATATTTGACAATGAAGCAGTGGCAGGAAAGGGTGGTGCATTTTACATAGAAAATTCAACAGTAATATTTAATACGACTAAAGTATCAATATTCAAAGGAAATAAAGCAAATGGGTCAAGTAGTGCTATGTATATAGGGGCTAATAGTGATGTTTACTTTAATACTAGCGAAGGTGCAATCGTAGATATGAATGACGCATTGACAAACAATGCAGGAACAAATGGTAATTTACACATAATGGGGAGAGGAAAGTTCAATTTAAATGAAACGAGCGAAATAAATGGAACAAATATAAAAATAGAAGCTAGAGGACAATTTAATTTAAATGATAATGTGACTTTATTCTCAAATAGCATAGGAATTGATAAAGATACAATATTCTGTCTAAAGGGTAATAATAATGTACAAGTAGTTGGAGGAAATTTTGATATTTCTGGAACACTAGAAATAAGGAAAGGGTCAAATACTATACATATACAAGTTACTACCAATACAGCTATAGCTAACATAAATCAGGGTGCCAAATTGAAAATAAATTTATCTCCTAGAGGGTTTGATAGTTTAACTTTTAACTTAACAGCTAGCAGCGCAGTAGCAGGACTAAATAATTTAATAACAGAATGTGATTATAAATTAGTAAAAAGCAGCTTTCAGTCTGTTAGTGATACAAGCATGAATTTGCAGTTGTTTGGTTATGGTAGGACAAAAACTATGTTCGGTATGATGCCAGATTTGACGAAAAATCAGAACTCAGTGGCAGATATGTATGATAGGATATCAATTTTAGTGCCTGAAGGTAGTATGATTGATAGTCTTATAGATTATATGTGCGATATACGTAGTGATGTTGCGAAAACCAAAGCATTCCTTACACAAAACAGCGGATATTTCTTAGCAAATGTAATAAGAAGTGGGGGAAGTGAGAATGATAGTAATGAAATATACGTTAGGATAGATAATAGATTAAAGGAACAAAAGTCTGGAGTGTGGGGACAAATAAAAGAGAAATATACTAAATATGGTGAAGATGAAAACTCACCATCTGATTATAGTGATACTGAAAGATGTGGGTTAGTAGGATATGATATGTACATTCCACGAGATGAAAGTGATGAAAGTATTAATAAATTATCAGCAGGAGTTTACGCTAAAGTAAATGAGCATACATTACCTCAATCAAATAATAGTGGAAATATAAAAAATGTAGGGTTAGGGGTATATGGTATTTATAGTAATAATGATAAATTTAAAGTGAAGGGATTGATAAATGGGAGCTATGGTACTTATAATACAGAAAGGAACATGAAAGAAGCAATAGACATTGTATTCGCTGAGAGAACTGATAAACAAAATATTGGAACAACAGCAAAAGCAGATTTTACTGGAATGCTTTTTGGTTTTGATGTTGAAGGATCAATGGAAATAAAGTTAAACAATACATTTAAATTAATACCATATTTAGGATTTGAAATAAACTTAAATAGTTATGAAGATATAAAAGAAAGTGGAACAGAATACTTTGATTTAAAAGTTGAAAATGGAATGTATAGCAGAGCCATAGAAAGATTAGGATTACGTATTGAACAAGAAATAAGAAGATTTACTTGGAATGCAAAGATAGAATATAGAAGTTTGTTAAGCGGAGAACAGCCAGAAATAAAAAGCAGAATTAGACTTTTAGACGGTATAAATGGAGCTCAATTTAATACAGTAGGTGCTAAAGAATATGGAAGTAAATTTGGTATAGGCTTAGGAGCTAATTATAAGATAACAGAAGATATTTTAGTTTTTGCAGGTATAAATTTTCTAACTGCAGCTAAATATCAAAATGTTCAAGGTAATATAGGTGTGAGTTATAAATTTGGCTCAGAGAAAGTTAAAATACAAAAACCTGCTAAAGACAAAAATACTGTTAAAGCCAACGAATACTTATATAAGTCATTAAAAAGCAGGTTAAAAAACTTAAAGCCTCGTTAAATAGCAAAGAATAGATTGATGTACTAAATCTGTCGTCAATAGTAATTCTAAGTTCCCTTATTGGAATTTCTCCTAAGTTTATCGTTTGAGTTTTTCCGAGAAAAAGGAAAATAGTTATATGAACCTAACTTTGCATAAATCTATAACATATATGACAAACTACATTTTATATAAATTCATATTACTAAAACCACTAAAATAACATACCTAGAAATTACAAAAATTTTATCAAATCATTTTAAAATATTCGTATTTGTGTACATGCAGGTAAATAAATTATATAATCAAAATAACATGTAGAAATTCTTAAGTCAAAGGAAGGTATTCATAGATATGTTAAAAAGTATTTTGGGTAAAATTTTTGGTTCGCAAAACGAAAGGGATATAAAAGCTATAAAACCGATAGTAGAAAAGGTAAATTCTTTTGAAACATCTATAAAAAATCTCAGCGATGATGAATTAAAAGCAAAGACAGCGGAATTTAGAGACCGTCTTTCAAAAGGAGAAACTTTAGACGACATTTTACCTGAAGCTTTTGCATGCGTAAGAGAAGCGTCTGTTAGAACAATAGGTTTAAGACATTTTGACGTGCAAATAATCGGCGGGTATATTCTTCACACAGGGAAAATTGCCGAAATGAAGACGGGAGAAGGTAAAACTTTGGTTGCTACGCTTGCAGCATATCTTAATGCTTTGCCTCAGACAGGCGTGCATGTTGTTACAGTAAATGATTACCTTGCAAAAAGAGATAGAGAATGGATGGGCGTGGTATATGAAAAGCTAGGTCTTACAGTAGGAAACGTAGGACATGATACAAGTAAAGAAGAAAGAAGAGTAGCGTATAACTGTGATATAACATATGTTACAAACAACGAACTCGGTTTTGATTATCTTAGAGACAACATGGTAATTACAAAAGAGGACAGAGTTCTGCGTCCGTTAAATTATGCCATCATAGACGAAGTGGACTCTATTCTTATAGATGAAGCAAGAACCCCTCTTATCATTTCTGGTGCGGCAGAACAATCTACAGATAAATATTATGTTTCAGATAAGATAGTTCCTATGCTAAAAGGTAGAAGAATTACTGAAAATGAAGAGATAAAAGCAAAGTATGATAATGTGGATTTATCAAAAGGCTACGACTATCTTGTAGATGAGAAAAATCATTCAGTAGTTTTAACAGAGCAAGGCGTTCAAAAAGCTGAGAAAATTTTAGGTGTAAAGAATATATACGACGATTTACAGTCCGAGTGGGTGCATCACATAACACAAGCTATAAGAGCGCACAGTTTGTACCGCAAAGATGTGGAGTATGTAGTAAAAGATGGAGAAGTTATAATAGTTGATGAGTTTACTGGAAGGCTTATGCCTGGCAGAAGATGGTCTGACGGTCTTCATCAGGCAATAGAAGCAAAAGAGAATTTAAAAATAGCAGATGAAAACCAAACGCTTGCAACCATAACTTTCCAAAACTTCTTTAGAATGTACAAGAAAATATCTGGTATGACAGGTACAGCCTCAACGGAAACAGAAGAATTTTGGGAAATTTACAAGCTTGGCGTTGTGGAAGTTCCTACGAATAACCCCATGATAAGAAAGGATCATGGTGATGTTATATATAGAACTGAAAAAGAAAAAGATGAAGCAATAGTAAAAGAAATTGAATATTTGTGGAAAAAGGGACAGCCTGTGCTTGTCGGCACAAGGTCAATTGAAAAGTCTGAAAAAATATCATCAATGCTTAGAAAAAAAGGCATTCCACACAATGTTTTAAATGCTAAATATCACGAGCAGGAAGCACAAATTATAGCTAGAGCCGGCACCAAAGGCGCTGTAACAATAGCTACAAACATGGCAGGAAGAGGAACGGATATTGTTCTTGGTGCAGGGGATCCTGTGCAAAATGAAGAAATTAGAAATCTTGGCGGACTTCACATAATAGGTACGGAAAGACACGAGTCCAGAAGAATAGACAATCAGCTAAGAGGACGTTCAGGAAGACAGGG
>JAISDY010000015.1 GCA_031264425.1 Endomicrobium sp.
CAGTAGGTTGCGTGTTCAACTCACGCCGGAGACGTTTATTTTTGGTGGTTGTAGCTCAATTGGTTAGAGCGTCGGTTTGTGGAGCCGAAGGTTGCGGGTTCAAGTCCCGTCAGCCACCCCAATAGTTTTCACTACAATTTTTAAAATCCGTTGTAAAATCAATGTATTTCTCAAGGGTCAAATCTTGTAAATCTAAAGAACTGTCAAAATTTCGTCATTTATGTGAGCTAATACCCGATTTATATCGCAGACATAAACTATAATATTTTTCCAAAACCTTAAAAATACTTTTCCTTGAAAAATCATACATACTATTTGTCTGTAAAATATAGTGTGTTTTTTGTATTATTTAGCGGTATGAGTATTTTGAAAACCATCACCATTAAACTTAATAAAGAACGCTTGAATAAAAAACTTACGCAGGAAGATTTAGCAGATAAGGCTGGATTTTACACAAATTAGAAAGACAGAAACGCAATGTGTCTGTTTTGGCATTAAGCAAAATTGCAAAAGCATTGTGGGCGTTAAAATTACATTTTTTTGGAATAAAAATGGACTTGCAGAAATTTGATAACTTTTTGAGTTCTGTTGACTTAAAGAAATACAGGGAACTATATAGCCCAATAAAAATTGTGAAAATGGATTTAGATAAAGATATTCAAGCCATAGCCCTTATGTATCAGGTATATTGGCAAGAAAGGAATTTTTTATCTTACGACGATTTTTATAAAAGATACAAAGACGAAAAATCTGTATTATTAGAAGCAATTTGTAATAAAATTTAGATATGCGAGATTTGTTTTTACAAAGGGCTTCCTGCAAGAATTTATCGCACTTGGGCGAGTATTATTACGCAGATTCACGCTGGCTATGTTGCCGAAAGTGTTTTTGGAGCAGGAACTGTTTCTATGTCAGAAGAATTAGATCATAAAGGTGCTGATTTTCAAGTTAAATATAAAAATAAAACTTTGAACTATCAAGTTAAAAAGAAAAGTTTTAGCAGAGAAAGGCGAGTTGCAAAAATATCTAAAAATGTTATTGAGGGGGAATTTATAGATATAAATTATGAAGTTCCTGCCGACGAATACTTCAAAAATCCAAAGAAACAAGACGGCTCTTTGAAATTGCCGTATCAGCGATTTTGCGAGAATAAAAATCTTCGCAGAATGGATAATGGATTTGTTGTTTTTACAGAAAACATATTTGCAGATACAAAGAAACAAATAGATTTAAAATAATTTAACCAAATATGAAATATCCATCAGCGTTGTTAATGTTATAAGAAATCGTTTCAGGCTCTTCTATTTCAGCAGAAAGTATCTTGCTTGCAAGCAAGCAATAATCTGGGTTTATCTCGTAAGCAATAAAATTACCGCCGTTTTTAAGAGTTGCCAAACATTCTGCCCCGCTGCCTGCAAAAGGCACAAGCGTAATAAATTCAGAATTTTTAGGTTTAGCCGCTTTTATAAGTTTATCAGACACTGCAAACGGTTTTTGTGTAGGGTGCATAAGAATATCGTGGTTTTCGTGTTCGTGGCGTTTTTGTGGTCCTACAATGCAATCGCAAGTTTTGCAATACATAATCCTTTCTTTTAACGAGGCTCCGCCTGCCAAGGTTGAGACTTTAATAACATCTCTTGGCAAAGCTCCGTTTTATGGGCGTTATAAATTGTTTCTTTGCCTTTTCTGCTAAACCTGCAAAAAGTGCCTGTGCGGATTTTTCCTGCTGAATTTTTTAAGAAAGTTTCTGTATAAGGTTCGCGGACATCGTCTCTATTAAAAAGCGACTTATCGCTTTTCCAACAGGTTATAATTGCTTCATGTCTTCTTTGCCAAAAGTTTAATGACGGCACATTTTTGTTTGTATAATGCTAAATAAGCCATCTTTGCTTGTCTATGTCAATTAAGCAAGAAATTCTTGCCAAAATCTCACTAAATCCGTAAATATAAATAGTGCCAGACGGTTTATAATAACCCTCATAGCCTCTTTAAGCCATTCTTGCGTCCATTTAAATAGTCTTGCAAAG
This sequence comes from Endomicrobium sp., assembly GCA_031264425.1. Lineage (GTDB taxonomy): Bacteria > Elusimicrobiota > Endomicrobiia > Endomicrobiales > Endomicrobiaceae > Endomicrobiellum. The sequence goes on from JAISDY010000015.1 coordinate 2,028, forward strand.
GCATATTATCTTTATTATTGCCGAAATCTTTGCCTATGTTATAAGGCGGATCGGCAATGATAATATCAATAGAATTGTCTGCAACACGACGCATTCCTTCGCAACAATCATATTGATAAATTTTGTTTAGTTCCATAAAACCTCTTTTGATATTTATATTATATCAAAACACACACTATTATTGTTAATTAAGCTGCTTCCAAAACTTATTATCATTGTATCTCTGTATTAGTATGCAGTTTGGCGGATTGGGGAGGTGCAGAATATGGTAAAGGGAGACAATTCTGCTTATCACAGAATTGCTGAAAGAAACGGTTTTAGCGGTTCAAATCATTTTACTCTGCCTATAAAATTTAGCAGTAACAGGAGACCAAATGGTAAAATTGGGTTAAGGAAAAGTATTGTAAAAATCTTCACTATCATGGGCAAATTATTATAACAGAAAACCTATGCAATATAATTATAATATTGCACAGGAACATTAACGCTATCGCTAATTATTATGCTAAATCACGTCTAAGTGCCGCCCATTCGACTGCTCTCTGATCAAGCGCTCCTCTAGCGTTGGGGTCAGCAGTAGCATATGCTCTGCCGAAAGAAAAATGGCTAAACAGCCTAGTTGTAGCTCCAACTATTTTTGACGGCAGTGATGGCACGCTACATTTTAACACTTGCCAGACTATGTAGCTAACAGTGACTACGCCGATCCCATTTGACACACAGTTTGTACAGTGTCAAAAAATGCAAAAGATGGGGAATAACATAAACAAATAGCTAAGTATATTCCTAAAATTTTCTTTTTCATAAATTCATCACCTCCTTTTAAATCTATTAAATCAAATATTTATTAAGTATATATAAAATGTAAAATTTTTGTAAATTATTATGTATAATCTCGC
>JAISDY010000052.1 GCA_031264425.1 Endomicrobium sp.
TTTCTGTAGGAAGTCCTATATCCTTTAAAAGATCTATAAAAGGATCTGGGTTAAGCTCTTCAACATTTACCATCTTTTTAATGTCCCACTCCCCTCTTGCTATTAAAATAGCTGCGGCAACAGCAGGAACACCGGCAGTGTAACTTATAGCTTGGGACTCAACTTCCTCATAGCAAGCTTTATGGTCGCAGACGTTATATATAAATAACTCTTTTTTACGACCATCTTTAGTCCCTACTATTAAATCGCCTATACAAGTATTACCTGTATAGTTACCTGCAAGAGTTTTTGGATCTGGAAGGCAGGCTTTTACTACTTTTAAAGGTATAACTTCTAGCCCTTCAGCTGTTTTTACAGGCTTTTCAGATAAAAGACCTATGTTTTTAAGAACATTGAAGCAATTTATGTAATGGTCGCTAAAGCCCATCCAAAATCTTATTGATTTTGCATCAATATTCTTTGAAAGGGAATGCAACTCATCATGTCCTGTCAAATATATGGTTTGTTTGCCTACTACTGGGAAGTTATACACTTGTTTTTCGGAATGAATGGGTTTGCAAACCCATTGTTTGTCTATCCAAGTCCAAACTTTAACAAATTCCCTAAAGTTTATCTCAGGATCAAAATTTGTGGCAAAGTATTTGCCATGACTGCCTGCATTTACATCCATAATATCTATTGTATCTATAGTATCAAAGAAATGCTTTTTAGCGTATGCAGCGTAAGCATTTACTACGCCGGGATCAAACCCTGAACCCAAAATTACAGTTATACCGTTATTTTGGCATCTATCCTTGCGCTTCCACTCATAGTTAGCATACCACGGTGGATTTTCGCAAACTTTATTTGGTTCTTCATGAATTGCAGTGTCTATATATGCCGAACCCGTTTCTATGCATGCTTCTAAAATTGACATATTACAGAAAGCCGAAGCTAAATTTACAGTAATGGAAATTTTTAGATCTTTTATTAGCTTAATCATTTCAGGAACGTTTAGGGCATCTGTATGTTTGGTTTGTATTTTCTTTGCTGGATCTTTATAATTATTTTTACGTTCTATACTTTCTATTATTTGCTTACAACTGTTCAAAGAACGTGAAGCTATATAAATATTCCCAAACAAATCATTATTTTGTGCAAATTTATGAGCGGCAACATGCGCAACGCCCCCGGCTCCTACAAGCAGTACATTCCTTTTTTCCATTTCCTATAAATTCCCCCCTCGTCCCTCTTATTTTAGAATAGTAAAAGACATAGGCACGAAAGAAAAAATATCCTCTCTCGCATAAACCGCTATTAAAAAGCTTCAAACTTAAACAAAATTTACGACAAATCAGACAGGAAATCATTATATAAAAACTGCTTGACAATTTCCACCTTTCCGTTAAGTCTTTTTACCACAATAGACGGCATTTTTATACCGTTAAACCAGTTTTTCTTGACCATTGTGTACCCTGCGGCATCACAAAAACGTATTGTAGAACCAACTTTCAACTTATTTTTAAACTTGTATTCCCCAAAAACATCACCGGCTAAACAAGAACGCCCTGCAATTATATACCTATATCTTCCTATATCTGAATCCATCTTAGCGGGAGTCCTGTAAATAAGTAGGTCTAACATATGGGCTTCAATAGAAGAGTCAACTATAGCTATATCCTTCACATTTTTTACAATATCTAAAACAGTTGTAACAAGTTCGCAGCTTTTAGTAATTGCTGCTTCACCCGGCTCCAAATAAACCTGAACTCCATATTGCTCGCTAAAACTTTTTAATTTCTCGCAAAATTTGTCCAAAGGATAGCCGTCTTTTGTAAAATACAACCCACCGCCCAAACTAACCCACTTAACTTTATGTTTATGCAAAATCTTCTCATATCTTGAGGATATTTTCTCTAACATTGTGCTGAATGTTTCAAAATCATCATTTTCACAATTATAATGAAACATCACCCCGCTCAGTTTATCTAAAACGGACATAACGTCTTTAATAGATGTTACGCCTAGTCTGGAATATTTTCTAGCGGGATCTGCTAAATCAAAATGCGAATAACTTACGCCTGGATTTATTCTTAAACCAACGTCTATATGTTTTACCTCTTTATAAAACATCTTCATCTGCGACACTGAATTAAATATAATCTTGTCTGAAATCTTTTTAAGAGCTTGGATGTCTTCGGCAGAATAAGCGACGCTGAATGCGTGAGTTTCTTTGCCAAACTGTTCGTAACCAAGTTTTGCCTCATACAAAGAACTGCTTGTAGTGCCATCCATATACTTGCTCATCAAATCAAAAACAGACCACGTAGAGAAGCATTTCAACGCTAAGACAGACTTAGCTCCACTGAAATTTCTCACATATTCAATTTTTTTAAGGTTCTTTAATAATTTCTTTTCATCAATCAGATAATAAGGTGTTTTTATCTTTTTAACCATTAACGACATTCTCCATTTTTATTAATAGCATTCAAGGATTTTTTAAATTTTTAGCATTACTACTTATTTAAGTAACTTGAATATTCCCTTTCCTAAATTTGTACAGAATAATCAAAAAAGAAACGCAGCCGCACAATAGCAAACTTAATAGCATTCCAACATAAAAATATAATCCCTATGAATATAGCCGTGTAGAATACTAAATATTTGTATAGTGTTGAACCCGATGAAAGTGGTTAAAGAAAGTCCTACAGGATTTTTAGTTTTGAACAGCCTAACTATCTGAGGGACAAAAAGAATAGCATTTATAAACATACTCAAACCAAAACAGAATTCTACAAAAAGCTTTACATATTCTACCATTTTAGTTTACTCTCTCTTTTTATTTATTTTTCAAGACAGATTAAACAGTTTTTCATTATTTTTTGAGGTTGTTAAGCCATTCCTCGGCGCTGCTTTCAGTTACCATTCTCCAGTCTCCTCTGGGAGATAGAGAAATTGTTCCTATCTTAATTCCATCTGGACAACAATTCCTTTTGAATTGACTGAAAAAGAAACGTTTTAAAAAAGTTCTGAAATGTTTTTTTATATCCTCTTTTGAATAAATTTTGTTAAATGCCTTTGCTGCAAGAAAAAGCGTTTTTTCAGGTTTTTGTCCGAAACGAACGGTATAATATAAAAAGAAATCGTGTAATTCATAAGGTCCTATTATGTCTTCCGTCTTCTGGGAAATTTTTCCATTTTTTGACGGAAGAAGCTCGGGGCTTATATCCGTATTTAAAATGTCTATCAGAGTTTCCTTATATCCCTTGACTCTTTGATCCTCATAAGAAACAAGATACTTTAC